>DATMQU010000687.1:0-2337 GCA_035566715.1 Vicinamibacteria bacterium | reverse complement strand
ACGAGGATGGAGCGGTCGTCGGGAGACCAGTCGAGCGGGTACCACCCCCCGCCGTCCAGCTGGGCGAGGAGGCGGTCGCTCTTCGGGTCCCGGGGGTCGATGACATAGAGGTCGCGGTCCTTCCCGTTCCGCCGGGTGGAGCCGTAGACCATCCGGTCTCCCGCGTGCGAGAAGGGCCCGAGGCCGTTCTGGGAGCTCCCGTCCGTGAGGAGGGTGATCGTCCCCGTGGCCAGGTCGTACCGGTAGACCTGGCTGAACTCGTTCCCCCCCGTGTCCTTGGCAAAGACGAAGTAGGAGTCGGCGTGGCGCGGGTAGGCGGCGGCGAGCACGCGGTCGGGGAAGAAGGTGAGCTGGGTCCGGTCCCCCCCCGGAAAGCGCACGCGGTGCACCTGATTGGTGTCGCCGAAGCGGGTGGTGATGAGCATCTCGCGCTTGGTGGGATGCCAGCTCTGGACGAAGGCCGCGCGGGACTCCGTGTAGCGGTCGACCGCGGCCGCGAGCCCGGTCGGGATGGGCGGGATGCCTTCCGTGACCAGGGCCGAGTCGGGGGAAATGGCGGGCGTCTGGGCGGGAAGGGGCGGCGCCCCCAGGAACAGGATCACGGCCAGGTATCGTGGATTCATGACAAAGGCTCCTTTAGGGCGCGACGGCGACACGCGATCATGTTACCCGCTCCGGAGGGGCGGGAGCGGCCTTGAGCGGGGCGCGCAGGGCCACGGCCTCTTCCACGGCCAGGCGCGGGTTCACCGCGCCCCAGCCCTGCCGGTCCACCGCCACCGTGGGCATCCGCCGGGCAGTGCGGATCAGGATGAGCTTCGTCTCCTGGGGCGTCAGGTGGGGATTGGCCTCGATCATCTGGGCGGCGATGGAGGAGACGATGGGGGCGGCGAAGCTCGTCCCGTCCACGTGCTTGTAGTGCCCCGAGATCACACGGTTGTCCCGGAGCTTCACCTCCACGAGCTGCCGGATGAGGGCCGGCTCGAGCTGGAGGGCCGCTTCGAGGGCGGCGTCCACCCCCGGGTGGGCGGCGATCGTGGCCGGCAAGGCGGCGTCGGGAGCGGCGGCCAGGAGGGAGAGCAGCGCGGCCTGGGCGGCGGTGGGGGTGCCGGGGAGGATGGGCGCGGCCACCCAGATCCCGGGCGCGATCACCTCCGGCTTCTGCAGCCCATCCACGGTCGGCCCGTAGCTGGAGTGATACATCTCGTAGCCGGAAAAGGCCAGTCGGTTCTTGTCGTCGAGGCCGCCCACGGTGAGGACGGAGGGGGCGGAGCCGGGGGGGATCACGGCGTGGCGGGGGTGGTTTCCCAGGTTGCCGGCGGCGGCGCAGACCAGGATTCCCTCCCGCGTGGCCTGGTCCGCGGCCTGGCTGAGGCGGTCCGTGAGGTAGGAGGCTTCGAAGTCGCCCCCGCAGCTCACGTTCACGATCCGGATGTCGTAGCGGGTGCGGTTGCGGATCACCCATTCCAGCCCGCGCCGAATGTCGTCGTGCACGATGCGGCGAGCGCTGCCCACCTTGACCAGGACCAGGCGGGCCTCCGAGGCCAGGCCCCGGTAGAGCCAGCCCGAGAGGCAGCCATTCCCACAGGCCACCACCGAGGTCATCATCCCGTGCCAGCTGGACTCGTCGGGGTGGTCGAGATCGGCGCGGCTCGCCCTTGGGTTGTTCACGTCGAGGTAGCGCCGGATGCGGTCGGAAGGCCGGGTCAGGTCGGGGTGGGCGTAGAACCCGGAGTCAAGAAAGGCGATGGTGACGCCGCGTCCCGTGAACCGTTCGGAGGCGCCCAGGCGGAGGGGGGTGGGGAGGATGGGGCAGGTGCCCCGGTCGAACGCGGGGTAGTGCGCGCGGGCCTCCGCCGTCGCCTCCGCGAAGCGCCGCGCGCACTCGCGGCAGATGCGGTCGGAGCCGGGGTGCCACCAGGGGTTGTTGGCGAGGATGAGGAGCAGGACCTGCGGGTCCAGTTCCCCCGCCCCCCCTTCCCCTCCCAGGTCGGAGAGGCAGAGGGCGCAGGTGGGGGAGCTCCTTTCCGCCGGGGCCGGCTCCATGAGCCCCCGAGTATAATGCCCGCGGAGGTCATCCTTACTCATGGACCTTTTGGCAATCCAAAAAGCCCTGACCGAAGCGCGGCTGGATGGCTGGCTGCTCTACGACTTTCGGGGCTCCAACCCCATTGCGCGGGCGGTAATCGGCTTTGACGAGAAGCAGATCGGCACCCGGCGCTGGTTCTACCTCATCCCCAAAAGCGGCGACCCGGTGGCCATCCTTCACGTGATCGAGCCCCACGCCCTCAAGGGAGCGCCGGGGAAGAGCGTTCTCTACCGCTCCTGGAAGGAGCTCGA
>DATMQU010000686.1:0-2164 GCA_035566715.1 Vicinamibacteria bacterium | reverse complement strand
GACGCCTCACGGCTAAGCTCTGGGCCGAGGCCGATCAGACGCGGCCACTGCCGCCACAGAATGGTCCTAATTCGCATCCGGACACCTTATCAGGGGTGTCACGGATCATTCTGAACGAACACATGTAGCAGGGGCAAGCTCGAGGCATGTTGCTCATACCAATGCGGGGAGCCCGATCATGGGGCAAAGGGAGCGGAAGCGGGGCCGGCAGTACCACCTCGGGGTCGGGCCGGGAGACGTCGCCTCCCATGTGATCCTCGTGGGCGATCCCGCCCGGGCCGACATCGTGGCTGGGCGCTTCGAGAAGCGGCTCGGCGAGTGGCGGCACCGTGAGTTCGTCACCATCACCGGGGTCTACCACGGGTTGGAGATGACGGTCACCGGCACCGGCATCGGGCCGGACAACATGGAGATTTCGGTCATCGAGTTGTCGCAGTGCCGAAAGGACCTGACCCTGATACGCGTGGGCTCCTGTGGCGCCCTGCAGCGCGAGGCGCGCCTCGGCGATCTCGTGGTCTCCACCGCGGCCGTCCGGCTGGAGAACACGACGAGCTTCTTCGTGCCCGAGGGCTTTCCGGCCGTGGCCAGCTTCGAGGTGACCCAGGCTCTGGTCGAGGCGTGCCGCCGAACCAGAGCGCGCCACCACGTTGGCATCACGGCCAGCGCCCCCGGCTTCTACGGCGCCCAGTCGCGCCACGTTCCCGGCTTCCCTCCCCGCTTTGCTGACCTCCCTGGCGACCTTGGTCGTCTTGGCGTCCTCAACTTCGAAATGGAGATCAGCGCGCTGTTCACGCTGGCGAGCCTGGGGGGCCACCGCGCGGGCGCGGTGTGCGCGGTGTATGCCCAGCGCCCGCGCCGTCTGTTTGCCGATGCCCGGCAGAGGAAGCAAGGGGAGGCGCGCGCCATCGGGGCGGGTCTGGCCGCGATGGAGAGCCTGGCCCGGCGCTAAGTCAGCGCCGGGCGGCCCGCCTGAGCCGGGGGCGCTTGGCCCTCGGGGGCGCTCGCCTCTGGCTTCGGCCCCGCCTTGCCGCCGGGGTGGCGGTGGAGAGGGCGTCCCGCAAGCTGGCGAGGAGGTCGCCGAAGCGGCCCTCCACGCCTTCCGTGAGCGCGGGGCGCCCCTTGGCCTCCAGCAGCGCCTCCTCGAGGGTGGTGGCGGCCCGCCGGATGGGTTCGAATCCGAAGGTCGCGGACGAACCGGTGAGGCGGTGAACGAGCACGTAGGCTGCCTCGAAGGCTTCTCCGTCCCAGCCCCGGGCGGGGAGCGACGCCACCGCCTCCGCGACGGCCTGAACCTTCTGCGGGAGCTCCCGGGCGTAGGCCTGGCGGAGGGCCTCCAGCTGCCGGCGGTGGGTGGGGGAGAGCCTACTCTTCATAACGGTCCCAAATCCGGCGCAAGGTCGCCGCTAAGTCACCGGGCTCGAAGGGCTTGGTGATCACGTCCAGCGAACCCAGCTGCTTGTATTGGGCGACCTCGTGGGGCTGCGCTCGGGCCGTCATGAACACGACCGGGGTTCGCGATGTCTCCGGGAGCTGGCGGAGCGCTTTCAGGGCGGTGGGGCCGTCCATGCCCGGCATCATCACGTCGAGGAGGACCAAGTCGGGGTGGAATCCGGGGGCCCTATCGAGGGCGTCCCGGGCCGAACCGCATACCTCGACCGTGAAGCCTCCGATGGCGGAAAGGGCCAGTTCGGCCACGGTTTGAATGTCGGGGTCGTCCTCGACCAAGAGGATCCGCTTGAGCGCCCCCCGCGCCATCAGGCTCGCGCTCCTTCCGGGCTCTGTTCCGTAAAGGGCAGTTCGACATAGAAGGTGGTCCCCGCTCCCACCTCCGTCTCGAAGCCAATGTGCCCCCCCATGCGTTCCACGATGGCCTTGGAGATGCTGAGGCCGAGGCCGGTGCCTCCCTTTTCCCGGGTCGTGGATGAGTCGGCCTGGGCGAACCTCTCGAAGATCCGGGCCCGGAACTCCTCGGGGATGCCTGAACCGCGATCGGTCACGGTGATCCTTACCATCCCCCCGTGGCGCTGGGCGGAAACGAGCACCGGCCGGTCGGATGGCGAGAACTTGGCCGCGTTGGAGAGCAAGTTGGTGATCACCTGCATGAGACGGTCGGGATCGGCTCTGATCCCCAGTCGTGGCGGCACGCCGTTGAGGACAAAAGACA
>DATMQU010000685.1:0-2306 GCA_035566715.1 Vicinamibacteria bacterium | reverse complement strand
TCGACGAGCAGCACCGCTTTGGCGTCCTCCAGCGCGAGGACCTGATGCGCAAGGGTCACGCCCTCGACGTCTTGGTCATGACCGCCACCCCCATCCCCCGCACGCTCGCCCTCACCGCCTACGGGGACCTGGACGTGTCGGTGGTGGACGAGAAGCCTCCCGGGCGCACGCCCGTCCGCACCCTCCACCGCCCGGCCTCGGAGCGCCGGGCCGTGCTGGAACTCGTGCGGGGCGAGATCGCGGCCGGGCACCAGGCCTACGTGGTCTACCCGCTGGTGGAGGAGTCCGAGAAGCTCGAGGACGTGCGGGCGGCGGTGGAGATGACCGCGGAGTGGCGGGCGGCCCTGCCCGGGGCGCGGGTGGGGCTGCTCCACGGGCGGCTCAAGAGCGGGGAGAAGGAAGCGGTGATGGCCGCCTTCGGCCGCGGCGAGATCCAGGTCCTGGTGGCCACCACCGTGATCGAGGTGGGGGTGGACGTGGCCAACGCCACCGTGATGGTGGTCGAGCACGCCGAGCGCTTCGGCCTCGCTCAGCTGCACCAACTCCGGGGCCGGGTGGGCCGAGGGGGAGGGCCCTCCACCTGCGTGCTCCTCTCCCATGGACGCGTCTCCGACGTGGCACGCGCCCGCCTGGGGGTGATGGTTGAGACCACGGACGGGTTCGTGATCGCGGAAAAGGACCTGGAAATCCGCGGGCCGGGCGACTTCTTCGGCACCCGCCAGTGGGGGCTGCCCGCGTTCCGGGTCGGCCGCCTGCTGCGGGACCGCGACCTCTTGGAGCGAGCCCGGGTGGAGGCCTTCCGCTGCCTCGAAGAGGCCCCGCCCCAGGGCCCCCTGCGGGCCTTCCTCGAGCAGGGCGGTTGGGAGCGGCGGTTCGGGCTCGCCCAGGTCGGGTAGCGCGCGGCGGCCCGCAACCGTGGACGCCGTCGCCCGCCGGCGGTATCGTATCCGGCGTGCCCAGGATCATCGCGGGCCGCGAGAAGGGGCGCCGACTCGCCTCCCCGAAGGGACTGACCACGCGCCCCACGGGCGCCCGGGTCCGGCAGACGCTCTTCGACATCCTCGCCCCCGCCCTTCCCGGCTGCCGCTTTCTGGACCTCTTCGCGGGCAGCGGCGGCATCGGGCTGGAGGCGCTGTCGCGGGGGGCGGCCCGGGTCGTCCTCGTGGACGGGGACCCGGCCGCGGTGGCGGCGATGCGCGAGAATGCCCGCGCCCTGCAGGGGGCGGGGGGCGAGGTCCAGGTTCTCCGCCAAGAGGCCCGGCTCTGCCTGGCCGGCCTCGCCGCCCAAGGCGCGCGCTTCGACATCGTCTATCTGGACCCGCCCTACGCGAGCGAGCTCTACGAGCCGCTTCTGGAGGGGCTCGCCTCCCTGGGCCTTCTGGCCGCGGAGGGGGTGGCGGTGGCCGAGCATTTCAAAAAGCGCGCTCTCCCGGAGACAATAGGGGGCCTCGTTCGGACCCGCTTGGTCCGGGTAGGCGATCAGCATCTGAGCTTCTACCGCGAGCGGGCACCGGGGGGGGCGCCGTGAACCGCAAGGCGAAATCGCTGGCCGTTTTCCCGGGCACCTTCGATCCCATCACCAACGGCCACATCGACATCGTGGCCCGCGCCCTCTCCGTCTTCGACGAGCTGGTGATCGCGATCCTGAACAACGCCGACAAGCGGCCCCTCTTCAGCGTGGAGGAGCGGGTGGAGATCATCCGCGAGGCCTACCGCGGTAATCCCCGGGTCCGGGTGGACACCTTCTCCGGGCTCCTCGTGGACTACGCGATGAAGGCGGGGGCTTCCGTCATCGTGCGGGGGCTGCGCGCGATCTCGGACTTCGAGTTCGAATTCCAGCTCGCCCTCATGAATCGCCGCTTGAACCCGGGCATCGAGACCATCTTCATCATGGCCGCCGAAAGCTATTCCTACGTTTCCTCCCGCTTGGTGAAAGAGGTCTTCCAGCTCGGGGGCTCGGTGCGGGGGCTGGTGCCGCCGGTGGTGGAGCGCCGGCTGGGGGAGAAGCAGGGCCTGGCCTCCATCGCCCCCCTGGGCCGGCGTCGGCGTCGGCGGGTCCGATGACGGGCAGCGGGTCCGCGACCGACCTCTCCGCGCGCGCGCTCCAGCTGCACACCTCCCCCACGGTGGCGGTGTCCCAGCTGGCCGCGGCCATGAAGGCCAAGGGGGTATGGGTCTTCGACTTCAGCGTGGGGGAGCCCGACCAGCCCACCCCCCCTCACATCTTGGCCGCCGCCGTGGCCGCCCTGGAGGCGGGAAAGACCAAGTACGCTCCCTCCGCCGGCTTGCCCGAGCTGCGCGCGGCC
>DATMQU010000684.1:0-11381 GCA_035566715.1 Vicinamibacteria bacterium | reverse complement strand
CCCGAATTTCCTCCAGAACGGGGAGGACGGCCCGCCGGCGAAAGAACTTGTAACCCGTCTCCGTATCCCAGATGGAGATGCCGAGCATCCGCCGCACCAGGAAGGAATATCCCCGACTCATCAGGTAGCGGTCCAAGCTGCGAACCTGGAAGGCGTAGATCCGCCGCACCGTGGCCACGTCGGCGCCTTTCTCGATAGCCCGCACCAAAGAAGGGATGTAGCGCGAGTGAACCTCGAGGTCTACATCGAGGTAGCCCGCGATATCCCCCCGCGCGGCCCGGAATCCGTCCGTGACGGTAGCGCCCCGGCCCTGATTGACCTCGTGCAGAAGCACCTGAAACTCGAGGTCGGAGTGATCCTTCACGATCGAATGGATGAGCTCCCGCGTTCGATCTTGGCTGACGTCGTCCACGAAGATGACCTCGTAGGGCTGGCCAATGCCATCCAGGGTGTCGCGAATCTCGATGAAGTTGGCGGCCAGAGTCTCTTGCTCGTTGTAGCAGGCCAGCACCACGCTGATCTTCGGGGAGAGGGCCATGCTCAGGCCGAGCTGGCGATAACGGCGGAGACGACCCGCTCCAAGTCCTCGTCCGTGAGCAGGGGGTGAAGGGGCAGGCGCAGGAGGGTGCCGGCCACGCGGTCCGTTACCGGCAGATCCCCCCCGTCCAGGCCCAAGGCGCGACCATGGGGCGAAGAATGGAGGGGAATGTAGTGAAAGGACGCCATTACCCCTCGCGCGCGCAGGGCCTGCAGGCACGCATCGCGGCCCGCCTCGTCAGGAAAGAGCAGGTAGAAGATGTGATGGTTGCTCTCCCGCTCGGGGACGGGAGCGGAAAGCCGGACGCCGCGCGACCGGGCCCAAGTCTCGAGGCCGGCCTGATAGCGCGTGGCCACTCTGGCTCGTCGGGCCTGGATCTCGGCGAACTTGTCCAACTGGGCATCCAGGAGAGCGGCTAGCACCTCGGAGAGGATGTAGCTACTTCCCTCCGCCACCCAGGTGTACTTGTCGACCTCGCCGCGCAGGAACGCGCTCCGGTTCGTGCCCTTCTCGCGGATGATCTCCGCCCGGGCCGCCGTCTCCGGATCATCCAGGACCAGGGCCCCCCCCTCCCCGCAGGTGATGTTCTTGGTTTCGTGAAAGCTCAGGCAGCCGCCGTCACCCAGGGTCCCGAGGGCCTTGCCCCGAAATGATGCCCCCAGCGCCTGCGCCGCATCCTCCACCACCCTCAGGCGGTGAGCCCGGGCGAGCCCGAGGATGGCATCCATGTCGGGAGCGACGCCGGCGTAGTGGACGGGAAGGACGGCGGCGGTCTTGGGGCCGAGGCGGCGTTCCAGATCCCCCGCGTCGAGGCCCAGCGTACGGTCCTCGATGTCGGCGAACACGGGCCTCGCCCCAACCCGGAGTATGGCGTTGGCGGTGGAGACGAAGGTGAAGGACGGACAAATAACCTCCTGACCGCGGCCGATCCCCAAGGCCAGGAGGGCCAGCTCCAGGGCGTGGGTACAGGATGTAGTGAGGAGGACGCGTCGAGCCCCGAGGAGCTGGGCCAGCCGCTCCTCGACCCGGCGGCAGAAGGGCCCGTCACCGGCGATGCGGCCCCTCAGAGCTTGGAGCACGCGTTGCTCCTCGGACTCGTCGAACCAAGGAGCGTGGAAGGCCACACCAGAGCGGGAGCGATCCATGTTCACTGAGTATTCTTGGCGCGCCCCTCCCGTGGGTCAAGCGGAGCCGGCGCGTCGCTTCAACCGCGGCTCCTCGACGTTGATCTAGGGCGACGGTGAGGCGCGCGGCCCGGCAAGATCACGCCGAGCCCGCTCGAGGTTTCCCTCCACCGCCGGCTCCGGAAGGGATCTCGTGCGCCGCGGACACGGATGGGCGCGCGGATCGGGGTCGCGAGCCTCCGCCCGAACCATCCGCAACTGTCCGCTGAAGGACGCGCTTAGCGACGGGCGTCCGCCGGACCACCACCGCCGCCGACCGGCGACGGGCCCGGCTCGGTGGGGAGGGAACCCGCTCCCAGCCCGGTGGCTCCTGGACCGGGGTCGATCGCGAACTTCACGGGCTCGTAACGCAGGTATTCCGAGAGATCGCGGGCCGCCTGTTGAGCCAGGGGATCCCGGGTGGCGGCATAACAGTCGCGGCGCAGCAGGAGCCAGTTCAGGTTCCAGAGGACGTGAGGTTCAAGAGGCCTCAGGGCTTCCGTGCAGCTGGAGGTCAAGTTCAGGCGGGAGAGCAGCGCCGCCATGGCCGGGAGGCGGTCGTCTTCGTCGGCATGGAGGGCGAAGGGTTCCCGGACCCTCTGGAACAAACGCAAGGCCAAAGCGGGATCCTGGCTTCCTATCTCGGTGGCCAACCGCAAGGAGGCGACGGTGAGCACCGACGACGCCCAGGGGTCTTCGTGGAATCGCCCCAGGGCCGCCTCGAGGGCCCGCGTCGCCTCCTCCCAACGGCCCTGTCGGGCCAAAAGACGGGCCAGGATACCGTCCGCCTCCACGGGCTGAAGGGCCCGAACGATCGCTATGTAGGGGAGAGCTCCATCGTCTCCCGCCTCCGCCAGACCACTCGCCACCAGCGCCAACTCGTCGGGGGACTGCGGCTCGCGTCCCGTGGCCCGCCAGGACGCCAAAGCGGCGGTCATGTCGCCCGCCTGGTAGTGAGCAAGAGCCGTCGCCAGGCGGCGCTCATCCGCGCTGAGCCGGCTCTGGATGAAGGGGGCTTGACCCGGCCTCGGATAGAACCGGAGCCGGTCGTCCTCCACTCTTTGCCAGTCTACCCCGTCGCCAAGGACCTCTGGCCGATCCTCCCCCCGGGCGCGCGCGAGGTCCCTCAGCTCGTTGATGCCGAAGAGGCCTGCCCGACCCACGGTGCGCGCGAAGCCGAACTCGACCTGGTTCAAATCGTCGGTGTTGATCAGATCCTGGGCGCCGGCCGCGGCGGAGCGGGCAAAGGAGGAGGTGGCCACGAAGAAGGAAAGCCAGCCCTCCAGGTCGGTCACCCGCCAGGTGAACTGCATGGCCGTCCGATAGGGCTCTTGCTGGAGGCGTTGGCGGAGGGCGGTGGCGTCATAGACCAAGGGCTTCTTGGAGGCCACGAGCAGCAAGTCAACCCCGCCGACCTGCCACGTCTCCACCTGGGGGAAGACAGAGGTAACGGTGGCGTAGATCGTTCGTATAGTTCTGGCGTCCACATCGTAGGCTTGGACCCACTGGAGGAAGATGCCGTCCTCGCCCATGCGCCGCGAGATGGCGTCGTAGTACTCCTTCGTGAATAGGCTCGCGATGCCCGCTCGGTACGGATTCGACGGCTCGGAGAACACGAGGTCGTACTGTTCCCGGGACACCAGGAGGGTCTCGCGAGCGTCGCCCACGGTGATGTGGACCCTCGGATTCGCCATCAGGTTCTGGTTCGCTAGGCGGCAGGCCCGGGCCACATCCAGGAGGCGGGGCTCCAACTCCACAACGTCGGTTCGCTCCATGCCCGGCACGACCGCCAGCCAGCCGGCGGTCTCGCCCGTCCCCAGCCCGATGACCATGGACCGCCGGGGGCGGGCATGTAGCAGCGCCCCCACCATGGCGCTCATCACGGTGGTCGGGGCGTCGCCCCGGGCGTTGCCGTCGACTTTCCCGTTGATCACGAAGGCGAGGCCGGGATTTCCGGCCTCGAGGGCCACGCTGCTCTCGATCCCGTCCGCCTCCCACAGCACCATTCGGCGCTGGTAGTTGAGCCACCGGCGGAGATCGTTGGGGGAGTCAAAAGTCTGTAG
This sequence comes from Vicinamibacteria bacterium, assembly GCA_035566715.1. Taxonomy (GTDB): domain Bacteria; phylum Acidobacteriota; class Vicinamibacteria; order Fen-336; family Fen-336; genus DATMML01. The sequence continues at coordinate 7,617 of DATMQU010000684.1, read as the reverse complement.
GCTCCGTCCGACCCCGATGCCGCTGTGGCGCCACGCCGCCGTGGGGCCGGTTCCTTGGAGCATCATGCCCACCAGGAGGGCGAGGGTCACCGGGGCCAGGAGGCGCCTGCGAGCACCCTCCCTTCGCGCTGCGAGGACGACGGCGGCGAGGCCGAAGGCTCCCAAGGCGGCGGCGGTGGCGCGCCAGACTCCAGGCGCGGAGAGGAGAGGGACCAGCCCGAAGCCCCCGGCCAGAGAGCCGGCAATGGCGCCCATCGTGTTCCAAGCGTAAGCCAGACCGATCTGCCGGGCGACGTCCTTCTTCCCCCGGCCCAAGAGGGCCACCAGCATCGGAAACTGGATCCCGGCCACGAAGGCCGCGGGCAGCACCACGAGGAAGCAGACCATGCTCCAGGCCAGGACCTGGCCCCAGAACAGAGCCACCGCTCCCAGGGGGCGGAGGAAGAGGGCCAGAATCGCCACCCGGTCCCCCAAGGCATAGGGTAGGGCCAGGCAGAGGGCTTCCAGGATGCAGGTGTAGGCAAACCCGACCAGCGATGCGGGCCCCGCGCGGCCCAGGAGGGAGTAGGCCGTTCCTCCTAGCCCGATGCCGAGGAGAGCCACGGCCAGGATGAGCCCGAAAGTGTAGACGCTACCCCCGAGGATCGGACCGAGCATCCGGTACCAAACGAGCTCCATCAGGAAGAAGGCAAATCCGACCACCGTCGCCGCGGTCAGGACGAACCCGACCGGCGCGGGAGCGCGCAACGGGGTCTCCCCGTGCTCGGACAAGCCCCCCTCGGGCGGCTGCGTCCGGGCCACTTGCCGGGCGAGCATCGCTACCCCCAGATTGACGAGGCAGGCCAGCCAAAGCGTGGAACGAGTGCCGAAGACCTCGAGCATGAGGAAAGTCGCCACGAAGCATCCGGCGACCGCGCCCAGGGTATTCACTCCGTAGAGAAGGGCCAGGCTCAGGCGCCCCTCATCCTTGGCACTGGCAACGCTGCGGGCAGCGGCGGGGAGGGTCCCTCCCATGAGAAGGGTGGGGACCGCGAGCACGAGGCCGGCGAGGGCCAGCCGGGCCACCGTCCCCCCCCAGACGCTCAGCGTCAGGGTGCCGCCCAGGCCGACATAGGCCTGGCGGACGAGCCAAAGCAGACCCGGGGTCAAGGCGCTGGACAGGGCCACGAGGGTTTCTAGGCGGGCATACAGCCAGAGCGGTCGGGGGTGGCGATCGGCGCGGCGACCTAGAAGGAGCCCCCCCAGCCCCAAGCCCCCGATGAAGATCGCGAGCACGGCCGCCGAGGCCGCAGTCGACGCTCCAAAGATGAGCCGGAACTCCCGAAGCCAGGCAATCTGGTAGACGAGGGCGCACAGGCCGGACAGGAACAGGAGGGGAGCGACCCGCCAGGCCGCTGAGGTCATGCCGGTTGGTCGACCAACATACCTGGCTACCTCACCCACGCGCGGGAAGGGGATGGGCGCGCGTAGGCTACCACAGAAGCACCCCCCGCCACGGGGGCCCTCCGGTGTTTCCCGCCCCCGGGGGCGGGGGCGGCGGGGTCGGCCAGACTTGACAGAGCGGCAGGCGCGCGTTAGCATCACCCGACTAAGTGCTAGAGACGCTTAGGTTTTCCGGAAAGGTCTGATGCCCGTTAAGCTCGGCGAATTGCTGCTGAAGGAGAACATGGTGACGCCGCAGCAGCTCCAGGAAGCCCTCGGTCACCAGAAGATGAATGGAGGCAAGCTCGGCAAGGCATTCGTATCCCTCGGCTACGTCAAAGACGAAGAGATCACGAGCCTGCTCTCGCGCCAGTACGGAGTCCCCTCCATCAATCTGGACCATTTCGAGGTGGACCCGGCCATCATAAAGATCATTCCCGCGGAGACATCCCGGAAATACCAGATCCTTCCCCTCTCTCGCTCCGGGGCCACCCTCACCATTGCCATGGCTGATCCCACGAACGTCTTTGCCATGGATGACATCAAGTTCATGACCGGATACAACGTGGAGCCGGTCGTGGCCTCCGAGACCTCGCTCGACGAGGCGATCGAGAAGTATTACGGCTCGACCCGCTCGCTGGAGCTGCGGCGGGAGGGGGGCGGGGGCGGCGGCGGGGGCGGGGGCGGCGGCTTCCCCATGCTGGGCGGGAACTCGCCCAGCTTGAAGGACGTGATGGACAACCCCGGCCTGACCATGGACGACATGGCCTCGGTGGGCCTATCCGAGGTCGACCTCGACTCCATGGCGGACGCGGAGGCCGACGTGGAGACGGTCAAGACCGAGGACGACGAGATCGACCTCGGGAACCTCGCCAAGTCCTCGGAGGCCGCCCCCGTCATCAAGTTGAGCAACGTTCTCCTCATCGACTCCTTAAAGCGGGGGGCCTCGGACATCCACATCGAGCCCTACGAGAAGGAGTTCCGGGTACGGTTCCGGATCGACGGCGTCCTTTACAACGTCATGGCCTTGCCCATGAAGCTCAAGGATCCCCTGATCTCGCGCATCAAGATCATGGCCAAGCTCGACATCTCGGAGAAACGCCTGCCCCAGGACGGCCGCATCAAGATCAAGATGAAGGTCGAGGACCGGAGCCGCGACCTGGACTTCCGCGTTTCCAGCCTACCCACCCTCTGGGGCGAGAAGATCGTCCTGCGCCTTCTCGACCGGACGAAGCTCATGCTGGACATGACCAAGCTGGGCTTCGAGGCGGACTCCCTGGACAGGTTCAAGAAGGCCATCGCCAAGCCCTATGGGATCGTGCTCGTCACCGGCCCCACCGGATCCGGCAAGACCAACACCCTCTACTCCGCCATCGCCGCCCTGAACAAGCCTGACACGAACATCATGACCGCCGAGGATCCAGTGGAGTTCAACCTACCCGGTATTAACCAGGTCCAGATCCGCGACAACATAGGCCTCAACTTCGCCGCCGCCTTGAGGTCGTTCCTGCGCCAGGACCCCAATATCATCCTGGTGGGGGAGATCCGGGACTACGAGACGGCGGAGATCGCGGTCAAGGCCGCCCTCACCGGCCACCTGGTGCTTTCGACGCTGCACACCAACGACGCACCCTCCACGGTCTCCCGTCTCGTGAACATGGGCATCGAGCCCTTCTTGGTGGGAACGGCGGTGAACCTCATCCAGGCCCAGCGCCTCATCCGCCGGGTCTGCAGCAACTGCAAGGGCGAGGTAACGGACATCCCCTCCAAGACCCTGATCGAGGTGGGCTTTAATCCCGATCAGGTGGGTGCCTTCAAGCTGTACAAGGGCCGGGGATGCGGGGTCTGCAACGGGACGGGCTACAAGGGCCGGGTCGGCCTCTACGAGGTCATGGAGATCTCGGAAGGGATCCGCGATCTCATCATGGTCGGTGCGACGGCGGTGGAGATCAAGCGTAAGGCCCTCGAGGAAGGGATGCTCACCCTTCGCCAGAGTGGCCTGGAGAAGATCAGGGCCGGGATCACGACCATAGAGGAAGTGCTCCGGGAGACCGTGCTCTAAGGGGTGTCTCGAAAGGCGCGGCGCCGATCGGCCGCGCACGAGGGGGGTTCATAGTGGCGGTCAGTCTTCATCAGCTGCTCAAGAGCATGACGGAGATGGGAGGGACGGATCTGCACGTGACCACCAACTCGCCCCCCCAGATTCGGGTGGACGGCAAGTTGCGGCCCATGGACCTCCCGCCCTTGACGGCGGTGGAGACCAAGCAGCTGGCCTACAGCGTGCTCACCGACGCCCAGAAGCATCGCTTTGAGGAGAGCCTGGAGCTCGACTTCAGCTTTGGCATCAAGGGGCTGGCCCGCTTCCGGGCCAACGTCTTCATGCAGCGGGGCGCGGTCGCCGCCTGTTACCGAACGATTCCCTACGAGATCCGCGGCTTCAAGGATCTGGGGCTGCCTCCCGTGGTGGCCGGCATCTGTGACAAACCGCGAGGTCTCGTGCTCGTGACCGGCCCCACCGGCTCCGGCAAGTCCACTACCCTTGCCGCCATGCTCGACAAGATCAACGCCGAGCGCCACGAACACATGATCACCGTGGAAGACCCAATCGAGTACCTCCACTCCCACAAGAAGTGCCTGGTGAACCAGCGGGAGCTTCACGCGGACACCCACTCCTTTTCCAATGCCCTGCGCGCGGCGCTGCGCGAGGACCCCGACGTGGTCCTGATCGGTGAGATGCGGGATCTGGAGACCATCGAGTCCGCCCTGCGTATCGCGGAGACCGGCCACTTGACGTTCGCCACCCTGCACACGAACTCCGCGGCCCAGACCATCAACCGCATCGTGGACGTCTTCCCTGCCCATCAGCAGTCCCAGATCCGAGCCCAGCTCTCGCTGGTCCTGGAAGGAATCATGTGCCAGGCCCTGCTCCCCAAGGCGAGCGGGACGGGGCGCTGCCTGGCCCTGGAGATCATGGTCCCCAACGCCGCCATCCGGAACTTGATCCGGGAGGACAAGATCCACCAGATCTACTCCACCATGCAGACGGGCCAGGAGAAGTACGGGATGCAGACCTTCAACCAGAGTCTGGCCAGCCTTTACTTTGCCAAGCAGATCAGCCTCCAGACCGCGCTGGGGATGAGCTCGATGGCGGACGAGCTCCAGGACATGATCAACCGCGGTGCCGGCCTGGCCACGCCCCAAAGCGGGGGCCGTCCACCCGTGCGGCCGGGGGCCCGATGAGGGCCCGTCGGCCCGCGGCCAATGGCGCGCAACACCCTCTGGGTGCTGCGTCCAGATAGGAGGAGCCGATGCCTGCCTTCGTATGGAAGGGCAAGACCCGGGAGGGCAAGGTCGTCTCGGGCGAGCGCGTGGCCGACAACAAGGAAGCCGTGTTGGCCCTCCTCCGCCGGGATCAGATCCTGGTCTCCTCGGTCAAGGAGAAGGGCAAGGAGATGGCGCTCCCCAAGCTTGGGGGCGGTGTCCCCGCCAAGGACCTGGCCATCTTTGTCCGTCAGTTCTCGGTCATGATCGACGCCGGCCTGCCCCTCGTGCAGTGCCTGGAGATCCTCGGGAGCCAGCAGGAAAACAAGAACTTCGCCAAGGTCCTGCAGACCACACGTATGGACGTCGAGGGCGGGGCCACCCTGGCCGACGCCATGCGCAAGCATCCGAAGGCCTTCGATGAACTGTTCACCAACATGATCGCGGCGGGGGAGGCGGGCGGCATCCTGGACACCATCCTCAAGCGCCTGGCCACCTACATCGAGAAGGCGGTCAAGCTCAAGAGCCAGGTCAAGGGGGCGATGGTGTATCCGGTCGCGGTCTTGGGGATCGCCGGCCTCGTGATCGCGGTCATCCTCTGGAAGGTCATCCCCACCTTCGCCTCCATGTTCGAGGGGTTGGGGGCCCAACTGCCGTTGCCCACCCGGATAGTCATAGCCGCGTCAAACTGGTTCGTCCGCCTGCTGCCCTTCCTCGTCTTGGGCGCCGTGCTTCTGGTGTTCTTCTTCCGGCGCTACTACGCGACCTACGGGGGTCGGCGGACGGTGGACCGTACCCTTCTCCGCCTGCCCATCCTGGGAACGATCCTGCAGAAGATCGCGGTGGCCCGGTTCTGCCGCACCCTGGCCACCCTCATCTCCTCCGGCGTGCCCATCCTGGACGGCCTGGAGATAACGGCCCGGACCTCGGGCAACGCCATTATCGAAGATGCGATCATGGCCGTCCGCAAGGGGGTTGAGAGCGGCCTCACCGTGGCCCAGCCCCTAAAGGAGAGCGGAGTCTTCCCTCCCATGGTGGTGCAGATGATCGGGGTGGGCGAACAGACGGGCGCCCTCGACGCCATGCTCGGCAAGATCGCCGACTTCTACGAGGAAGAGGTGGACCAAGCCGTGGCCAACCTCCTGACCCTCATGGAACCAGTGATGATCCTCTTCCTGGGGGTCACCGTGGGGGGCATCGTCATCAGCATGTATCTGCCGCTCTTTGACCTCATCAGCAAGCTGAGCTGAGCCTCTCCCGCGGTCCTTCCGGGGTGGTGGTGGCCGTGGACAGCTCGTTGGAGCTTCGGCTCAAGAAGCTCATGGCCTTCCGGCTGGTCATGGTCACCACCCTCCTGCTCATCGCCTCCTATCTGGAAGCGGTCTCGGAGAACCTTCTCCCCGTCAACCCCCTGTACTTCCTGATCGCGGCCACCTACGTCTTCACCGTGTTCCACGCCCTGGCCCTGCGTTTCCTGACCGCCTTGACGCCCCAGGTCTACAGCCAGGTGGTGTCGGACCTCCTGATCATCACCGGCCTCGTCTATACCACGGGGGGAGTGCGGGCGGGTTTCATGCTCCTCTACCCCATCTCCGTGCTCTCGGGCAGCGTCCTTCTCCTCTCCCGGCGCGGGGGCCTTCTCCTCGCCCTCCTCGCGACCCTCTTCTACGCCGGCACGCTCTGGGCGGTCCGGCTCGGGCTGGTCCCCCCGCAGGGTCTCTCCGACGTCCCCTTCCTCCCCGCCAAGGCCCTCCTCAATTCCATCTTCGTCACGGGAGTGGCCTGCGGGACGGTGGCCCTCATCGGCTCCTATTTGGCGGAGAGCCTCCGCCACGCGGGAGAGAAGCTCGAGGAGGCGGTGGAGGAAGTGGCCGATCTCCGCGGGCTGAACGAGGTCATCGTGGACAGCATCCACAGCGGGCTGCTCACCGTGGACGCGGGGGGGCGCATTCTGCACGTCAACACGTTTGGGGAGCACGTGTTGGGGCGGCGGCGGGGGGAGATCCGCGGCCGGCTTCTCCGCGAGATCCTCGGTTCCTGGTTCTTCGATCCCCCCGCCCTCCAGGCGCGCGCCGCCGACCGAAAGCTGGCGCGGCTCGAGTTCGACTACGAACGTCCGGACGGCACGACGTTTGTCCTGGGGGTGTCGGTCTCGGCCCTGTCCTCCGGGGATCAGGGGAGCGTGGGCTATCTGCTTGTATTTCAGGATCTTACCGAGATCAAAAGGCTCGAGCAAGAGGCGCGGATCAACGAGAAGCTGGCGGCGGTCGGAGAGATGGCCGCGCACCTCGCCCACGAGATCCGCAACCCCCTGGGTTCGATCAGCGGCTCCGCCCAGGTTCTGCTCGCGGAGCATGGGTTCTCTCCCGAGCAGGAGAGGCTGCTCTCTATCATCACCCGTGAGTCCAAGCGTCTATCCGACGCCCTGAACCAATTTCTCTTCCAGGCCAAAAGCTCCTCGGAACGCTCGGGCCCGGTGGACATTCGTCCGGTTGTCGCGGAGGCGGTGACCCTGCTGCGCAACGGTCCGGAGGTCGGTCTGCAGAGGGTGGTGGAGTTCGTCTCCGACGACGGCCCCCTCCTTTGCTTGGCGGACCGCGATCAGATTGCCCAGGTCTTCTGGAACCTCGCGCGAAACGGACTCGAAGCCATGCCCGAGGGGGGCGTTCTGCAGGTGACCCTGCGACGCAGGGAGGACGAGGTCGTCCTCTCCGTGCGAGATCAGGGCCGGGGGATGGGTCGGGAGGAGCAGCGACGTTTGTTCCAGCCCTTCCAGTCCGGGAGCCGCGTGGGTACGGGCCTCGGTCTCGCCATCGTCTATCAGATCGTCCGCGAGCACGGGGGGGACATCGTGGTGCGCAGCTTCCCCTCCCTCGGGACGGAGGTCGAAGTTCGCCTCCCCCTGGTGTCGGCCACGGTACAGGCTTGAGCAGA
>DATMQU010000683.1:0-4398 GCA_035566715.1 Vicinamibacteria bacterium | reverse complement strand
GGCCGGCATCCCCGAAGATCAGGCGGAAAAGCGGGCGGCGGTGGGCCCCGTCTACGACGGCCTCCGTGAGAAGCTACTGCGGGGGGAGGTCCTCGGCAACAGCAAGCGGCTGGACGGACGGCGCTTCGACGAGATCCGCGCGATCTCCAGCGAGGTGGGCGTGCTCCCCCGCACCCATGGCTCCGCCGTCTTCACGCGGGGCGAGACCCAGGCCCTGGTCACGGTCACCCTCGGGACCTCCGAGGACATGCAGATCATCGACACTGTCCAGGAGCCCGACCACAAGAAGCGCTTCATGCTCCACTACAACTTCCCCCCCTTCTCGGTGGGGGAGGTGAAGTTCCTGCGCGGGCCTGGCCGCCGCGAGATCGGGCACGGAGCCCTGGCGGAGCGGGCCCTCCGGGGCATGCTTCCCGACGAGGAGGGCTTCCCCTACACCATCCGCATCGTCTCCGACATCCTGGAGTCCAACGGCTCCTCTTCCATGGCCACCATCTGCGGGGGCACCCTCGCCCTCATGGACGCGGGCGTGCCCATCAAGAGCCCGGTGGCGGGGGTCGCCATGGGCCTCGTGAAGGAGGGCGAGCGGTGGGCCGTCCTCTCCGACATCGCGGGCGAGGAAGACCACTACGGCGACATGGACTTCAAGGTGGCGGGCACCCGCGAGGGCATCACCGCCCTCCAGATGGACATCAAGATCGGGGGCATCACGCCCGAGATCATGACCGTGGCCCTGGAGCAGGCCCGCCAGGGCCGCCTCCACATCCTGGACTGCATGGCGGCCGCCATCGGGCAGCCGCGGCCCAGCATCAGCGCCTATGCCCCGCGCATCCTCACCATCAAGGTCCCCGTGGACAAGATCCGCGACATCATCGGGCCGGGGGGCAAGATGATCCGCTCCATCGTGGAGCGGACCGGATGCAAGATCGACGTGGAGGATGACGGCCGGGTATCCATCGCTTCCGTGGACGAGGCGGCGGCCCGCAAAGCCATCGCCATCATCGAAGAGCTGACCGCCACCGCCGAACTGAACAAGACCTACCTGGGCAAGGTGGTGCGGGTGGTGGAGTTCGGGGCCTTCGTGGAGATCCTGCCCGGCACCGACGGCCTCCTGCACGTCTCGGAGATGGCCCACCACCGGGTGCAGGACGTGCGGAGCGAGGTCAAGGAGGGGGACCAGATCCTGGTCAAGGTAGTGAGCATCGACCCCTCGGGCAAGATCCGGCTCTCCCGCAAGGCCCTGCTCGAGGAGGCCCAGGGCGGGGCCCCGGGTCCGGACGGCGGGGGCTCGCGCTCGGGCGGCCCGCCGCGGCACGACGAGCACCGTCCCCGCGGCGAGCACCGGGGGGGACCCCGCGGGGAGTACCGCGGCGGCGAGCACCGCGGCGGGGAGTCGCGGGGCCGCCGGGACCACGGTCGGCAGCGCTAGCGGAGTGAGCATCAAGGGTCTCCTTTGCCTGGCCGTCGGGGCGGGGGTGCTCACCGCGGGGGCGGAACCCGCGACGAGGGCCGCGGCCGGCGGCGACCAGGTGGAGCTGGTGGTCTCGCGGGAGGGGTTCCGGCCCAAGACCCTGAACGCCCGCAAGGGAGAGACCCTGCGCCTCGTCCTGCGCACCGCGGACGTGGAGCACTGCTTCGCCCTCGACGCCCTGCGCATCGAGAAACGGATCCTCCCCGGCCGCCCCACCACCGCCGACCTCACCCCCGACCGGGTCGGCAGCTTCCCCTTCCACTGCTGCCTGGAACCCGGGAACGAGGCGCTGCGCGGGCGGCTGGTCGTCTCCGAGTAGATACCCCCTACGCGCCCCCGCGAGGATCGGCTAGAATCCGCGAAGTTTGAACTACGCCTTCGTCATCGATAACCGCCGCTGCATCGGCTGCCACGCCTGCTCGGTGGCCTGCAAGGCCGAGCACGAGGTCCCCCTGGGCGTGGCCCGCACCTGGGTCAAGTACGTCGAGAAGGGGGTGTTCCCGGAGACCCGGCGCACCTTCACCGTCACCCGCTGCAACCACTGCGAGGACGCGCCCTGCGTCGAGATCTGCCCGACGACCGCGCTCTTCAAGCGCCGGGACGGAATCGTGGACTTCGACCCCAGGCGCTGCATCGGCTGCAAGGCCTGCATGCAGGGCTGTCCCTACGACGCGCTCTACATCGACCCCCGCACGGAGACGGCGGCCAAATGCAACTTCTGCGCGCACAAGGTGGAGGTCGGCCTCGAGCCCCCCTGCGTCGTGGTCTGTCCCACCCAAGCCATCGTGGCCGGAGACCTCGACGCCTCCGATTCCGCGATCGTTCACCTCGTCGGCCGCCTACCCACCCAGGTCCGCAAGCCCGAGAAAGGCACGCGACCCAAGGTCTTCTACATCGACGGCGACGCCGCGGCTCTGGTGCCGGCCGCGGCCCCCCCCCTCTCCGACTACATGTGGTCGCAGGCCCCCCCGACCCTGGCCTTGCCCCCCATGCCTTTGACCGAGGAGGCGGGCGCGCCTCGGCGGACTTACGGCGTGAAGGAGCAGCATCGGAACTCCTGGGGGGCGAAGGTCTCCGCGTACCTCTGGACGAAATCGCTGGCGGCGGGCGCCTTTCTGGTCCCGGCCCTGCTCTCCTGGCTCGATCCCGCGGGGTTCCCCCTGCGCTCGCGAGCGGCCCTCTTGGCCCTTTTCTTCCTGGCCCTTACCGGCCTCCTGCTGATCTGGGACCTGCGCCAGCCGAAGCGCTTCCTCTGGACGCTGACCCGGCCGCAGTGGCGCTCCTGGCTGACCCGGGGCTCCTACATCATCACCGCGTATGGGGCCCTGCTCGGCCTCCAGGCGCTGGCCGCTCTCGGCGTCCTCCGTTTGCCTCTGGCCGGGGCGCTGGTCGCGCTGACCGTGCTCCTGGCCGCGGCCACCGCCGTCTACACCGCCTTCCTCTTTGGCCAGTCGAAGGGGCGCGACCTCTGGCAGTCGGCCCTCCTCGCCCCCCACTTGATCGTCCAGGCCCTGGTGGCGGGAGCGGCCGTCTTCGCCCCCTCCTGGCTCATCGGGCTGCTGCCCGTGAGCGGTCTCCTGGTGGCGGGGGAGGTGTGGGGACACCACGCCACGGAGGACGCCCGACGGGCGGCGCGTCTCATCCAGGAGGATCCCCGCTTCACCACCGGGGTCCTGGCCGGGGGCCATCTGCTGCCCCTGGCGCTGCTGTGGGCCTCCATCGGTACACCCTTCCTGGTGGGGGGCCTGGCCCTCCTCGGCCTCCTCGTGTGGGAGCACCTCTACGTCCAGGCCCCCCAGCGGATACCCAACGCATGACCATCGAGCGCCTGTCTCCCGGCTCCGGCCTCCAGCCCTATCCCCCGCCCGAGAAGTGGGACGACTGGCGGGAGTACGACCCGCGACAGTGGCCACGGCGGGTGGAGAGGCGCTACCAGCTGGTGCCGACCATCTGCTTCAACTGCGAGGCCGCGTGCGGTCTTCTGGCCTACGTGGACCAGGACACGCGGACGATCCGCAAGTTCGAGGGCAACCCCCTGCACCCGGCGTCCAGGGGCCGCAACTGCGCCAAGGGCCCCGCCACCATCAACCAGATCCAGGACCCGGAGCGGATCCTCTACCCGCTCAAGAGGACGGGGAAGCGGGGGGAGGGGAAGTGGGCCCGGGTCACTTGGGAGGAGGCCCTGGACGACATCGGGGGCCGGATCGAAAAGGCGTTCCGGGAGGGGCGGCGGAACGAGGTGATGTACCACGTGGGCCGGGCCGGCTACGAGCGGACCATGGACCGCGTCCTGCGGGCCTGGGGGATCGACGGCCACAACTCGCACACCAACGTCTGCTCTGCCTCCGCCCGCCTGGGCTACGCCTTGTGGTCGGGCTACGACCGGCCCAGCCCCGACCACGCGCACGCGCGGGTGATCCTCCTCCTCTCCTCGCACCTCGAGTCCGGCCACTACTTCAACCCCCACGCCCAGCGCATCATCGAGGGCAAGCTCAAGGGCGCCCGCCTCGTGGTCATGGACCCGCGCCTCTCCAACACCGCTTCCCTGGCCGACCATTGGCTGCCCACCCACCCGGGAAGCGAGGCGGCGGTGCTCCTGGCCATCGCGCGGCTGATCCTGGAGGAGGGCGCGGCCGACCTCGCCTACCTGGAGCGCTGGACGAACTGGCGGGAGTACATGGCGGACCGGCACCCGGGGGAGGAGCCGAGCTTCTCCTCTTTCCTGGCCGCCCTCAAGCAGGTCTACCGGGAGTACACGCCCGAGTTTGCGGAGGCGGAGAGCGGCGTCCCCCGCGAGAAGATCGTGGCCGTGGCGCGCGTCATCGGGGGGGCGAAGGGAGGCCTGGCCTCCCACGTCTGGCGGGGCTCCGCCAGCGGCAACCTCGGGGGCTGGCAGGTCGCGCGGGCCCTGCAGCTGCTGACCGTGC
>DATMQU010000682.1:0-26399 GCA_035566715.1 Vicinamibacteria bacterium | reverse complement strand
CGCCGACCGCCTGGGCAGCTACCTCGAGGAGAACCCGCGCGAGGCGCGGCGGATCGTCGAGAAGTGCGTCGAGGCGGCGCACGCCCGCGAGGCGGCGCGCAAGGCGCGCGACCTGACGCGGCGCAAGGGCGCGCTCGACGGCTCCAACCTGCCCGGCAAGCTGGCCGATTGCAGCGAGCGCAACCCGGAGGTGGCCGAGATCTTCCTGGTCGAGGGCGACTCCGCGGGCGGCTCCGCCAAGCAGGGCCGGGACCGCAGCTTCCAGGCCATACTGCCCCTGCGGGGCAAGATCCTGAACGTGGAGAAGGCCCGGCTCGACAAGACGCTAGCCTCTGAGGAGATCCGCAACATCATCGCCGCCCTGGGCACAGGGGTGGGGGCGGACGACTTCGACGTGGGCAAGCTCCGCTACCATCGGATCATCATCATGTGCGACGCGGACGTGGACGGCAGCCACATCCGCACCCTGCTCCTCACGTTCTTCTACCGCCAGATGAAGGAGCTCATCGAGCGCGGGCACCTCTTCATCGCCCAGCCCCCCCTCTACAAGGCCAAGATGGGGAAGACGGAGCGCTACCTCAAGGACGACCACGAGCTCAACGCCTTCCTCATGGAGCGGGCGGTGGAGAACCGCCAAGTGCGTCTGGTGAGCGGCCAGCTGGTCGAGGGGCCGCGCCTCGTGCGCCTCCTGGAGCGGATGGTCGTCCATTCCAAGGTTCTGGCCATGGTCGAGAAGAAGGGCACCCCCCGGGCCCTCGTGGAGCTCTTGCTCAAGGGGCAGATCAAGGACGCGGAGGCGTTCTCGGACAAGCGGCGGCTCCAGGACCTGATCAAGCCCCTGCGGGAGGCCGGCGCGGACGTGGTCCTGGAGACGGACGAGGAGCACGGGGTATTCGAGATCGTCCAACAGGTGGGGACGAATGGCCAGACCCGGGAGGCGCGGGTGGGCGAGGGCTTCGTCACCTCCCCCGAGTACAAGGCCCTCTACTCCGCCTACGAGGAGTTCCGCGAGCTCGACCAACCGCCCCTCGTGGTGCTCGACGGAGGCGAGACCAGCGTGGACAGCCGGGAGGCCTTGCTTAACCTCTTCCTCGCCGAAGGGCAGCGCGGGGTCACCATCCAGCGCTACAAGGGCTTAGGGGAGATGAACGCCCAGCAGCTCTGGGAGTCGACCATGGACCCCGCCACCCGGCGCCTCCTGCAGGTGCGACTCGAGGACGACGAGGTTGCGGAGAACATCTTCACCACCCTCATGGGCGACGCCGTGGAGCCGCGCCGCCAGTTCATCGAGGAGAACGCTCTCAACGTGAAGAACCTCGACATCTAACATGGATCAAGACCCGGTCGCGCAGCAGAAGTTCCCCACCAACATCGCGGACGAGATGCGGCAGTCCTACATGGACTACGCCATGTCCGTCATCATCGGCCGCGCCCTGCCCGACGTGCGCGACGGCCTGAAGCCCGCCAACCGCCGGGTGCTCTACGGCATGAACCAGATGGGGCTCCAGCCCGGGCGGCCCTACCGCAAGAGCGCCAAGGTCGCGGGCGAGGTGATGGGCAACTACCACCCCCACGGGGAGGGGGCGATCTACGACACCCTCGTGCGCATGGCTCAGGACTGGAACATGCGGGCGCCCCTGGTGGACGGCCAAGGCAACTTCGGCTCCGTGGACGGGGACCCCCCGGCCGCGATGCGCTACACCGAGGCCCGCCTCACCCGCCTGGGCGCCTCCATGATGGCGGACATCGAGAAGGAGACGGTCGACTTCCAGCCCACCTACGACAACAGCTCGGTGGAGCCCACGGTGCTGCCCACCGTCCTTCCCAACCTGCTCGTGAACGGGGCGGAAGGGATCGCGGTGGGCATGGCCACCAAGATCCCCCCCCAGAACCTGGGGGAGGTCGTGAACGGGCTCACCTTCCTGCTGGAGAGCCAGGACCTCACCCCCGACGAGCGGTTGGAAGGTCTGATGGAGCGGATCGCGGGGCCCGACTTCCCCACCGCCGGCTTCATCCTGGGCCGCTCCGGGATCCGCCAGGCCTACCGCACGGGGCGGGGCTCCGTGATCATGCGCGCCCGCGCGGAGATCGAGGTCCGCAAGGGGAACCGGGAGTCGATCGTCATCACCGAGATCCCCTTCCAGGTCAACAAGGCCCGCCTCATCGAGAAGATCGCGGAGCTGGTGCGGGAGGATCGGATCAAGGGCATCGCCGATATCCGCGACGAGAGCGACCGCCAGGGGATGCGCATCGTCCTCGACATCAAGAAGGACGAGCCCTCCCAGGTCATCCTCAACAACCTGTACAAGCACACCCCCCTCCAGGACACCTTCGGGATCATCTTCCTGGCCATCGTGGACCAGCGCCCGCGGATCCTGAACCTGCTCGAGGCCTGCGAGCTGTTCATCGACTTCCGGCGGGAGGTGGTGCGCCGGCGCACCGTCCACGAGCTGCGCAAGGCGGAGGAGCGGGCTCACATCCTGGAAGGGTTCGTGATCGCCCTCGCCAGCCTGGACCGGGTCATCGCCCTCATCCGGGCGGCCAAGACCCCGCCCGAGGCCAAGGAGGGCCTCGTCGCCCAGTTCGGCTTGAGCGAGCGCCAGGCCGACGCCATCCTAGAGATGCAGCTCCAGCGCCTCACCGGCCTGGAGCGGCAGAAGATCGCGGACGAGCTCAAGGAGAAGCGGGAGACGATCGCCCGCCTCAAGGAGATCCTGGCCTCCGCCAAGCTCATCGACGGCATCGTGGCCGAGGAGCTCCGGAAAATCCGGGAGGACCACGGCGATGCCCGCCGGACGGTGATCCTGGACGCGGTGGACGAGATCACGGTCGAGGACACGATCGCGGACGAGGACGTGGCCATCTCCATCACCCACAGCGGCTACGTCAAGCGCACGTTCATCACCAGCTACCGGGCCCAGAAGCGGGGGGGCCGGGGTCGGGTGGGCATGCGCACCCGGGACGAGGACTTCGTCAACAACATCTTCATCGCCTCCACCCACTCCTACATCCTCATCTTCACGGACCGGGGCCGGGTCTACTGGCTCAAGGTCCACGAGATCCCGGACGTGGGTCCGCAGGGCAAGGGCAAGGCGGTGGTGAACCTGATCAACCTCCACGCGGGGGAGAAGATCGCCGCCTTCTGCTCGGTAAAGGACTTCACCTCCCAGGGCCACGTGCTCCTGGCCACCCGCAACGGGGTGGTCAAGAAGACCGAGCTGGCCGCCTTCTCGAACCCTCGGCCGAGCGGGATCATCGCCCTCTCCGTGGAGGACGCGGACGCCCTCATCAACGCCGTGCCCACCTCGGGGAAGGACGAGATCCTGCTCGGGACCAGGGACGGCATGGCCATCCACTTCCACGAGGAGGACGTGCGCCCCATGGGCCGGGCCGCTTACGGGGTGAAGGGGATCGAGCTCGAGACGGGGGACCAGGTGGTGGCCCTGGAGGTGGTCCGGTCCGGGGGCACCGTCCTCACCGTGACCGAGAACGGGTACGGGAAGCGCACCCCCCTCGACGAGTACCGCGTGCAGAGCCGGGGGGGCAAGGGCCTCATCAACATCAAGACCTCGGGCCGCAACGGCCGGGTGGTGGGGGTGAAGTTCCTGGCCGGGGAGGATGAGGGCGTGATGCTGATCACCGAAAAGGGTATGATCATCCGTCTCAACACGGCCGACATCTCGACCATCGGGCGGAATACCCAGGGGGTACGCCTCATCCAGCTCGAGGAGGGGGACCACTTGGTCTCCGTGGCCCGGCTGGCCGAGCGAGAGGAAGGCGAGGACGCCGGTCCCCCGGAAGCGTCGTGAAGCGCAGCCCGCCGGGGGCCCGGAGAGAGAGCAGACCGACACTTTAAGGAGGACGAATGAGCGAGCGTAGGGCGGCCCTTCTGATCGTCCTGGGCACGGCGGTGGCGAGCTCTGCCTGCGGGGGCCCGGAGTCGCGGGTGGTGGACCAGTACTTCAACGCCCTCAAGCAAAACGACAGCCAGACCATCACCAGCTTCGCCCTGGTCGCTTTCGACAAGAAGGTCGATAACTGGAAGATCACCGGAACCGAGCCCGAGACCAAGGCTCCCGCCACCCTTCCCGAGCTGTCCAAGAAGGTGCGGGACCTGGACGCGGAGCTCGCCGCCAACAAGAAGGCTTCCCAGAACTACGCGAACGAGGCGGAGGGGAAGCGCTTCCTGCAGATCCAGGAGGTCAAGGAGCTGCAGAAGAAGAACGCCAAGATCTCGGCCAACCTGGCCCCTGTCGCGGCGGCCTGGGACAAGTTCAACGAGAAGGACCACGACCTCAAGAAGGCCCTGGCCGACGCCAAAGACGCGGTGGAGAAGGAGAAGCGTCGGGTGGTGCTGTCCTTGGGCCAGGTCGAGGACGTCGAGAACCAGCCCGCGCAGGTCACCACCCGGAAGGTGGGCCTTTCGTTGACGATCGCCGGGGAGGCCAAGCCCTACGTCATGACCCTGCGCAAGTACGACCTCACCGGGGACAAGGCGCCGCGCGTGACCAGCCGCTGGGTGGTGGAGAGCCTGACCCCCCGGACCTGAGGCCCGCGCGCTCTAGACCGGCTCCAACCCGGCGTAGCGGGCCACCAGGCGCTTGGCCCCCACTCCCGCGAAGGAGACGGTCAGCTTCAGGTCCTCCCCGTCCCCGTCCCGCCTCAGCACGGTGCCCACCCCGAAGAGGGGATGGCGGACGCGGACGCCGGGCTTGAAGTCGGCCGCCCCGGCGGGGAGGGCGGGAGGGGCAGGGGACCAGGCGGCCGGGGGCGGGCGGAACCGCGGCCGCGGGCTTGGCTCCAGCCGTCGCCCCGGACCGCTGATCTCCAGCCGCTCGTAGGGGATCTCGTCCAGGAACCGGCTCGGCTCCGCGAGGCGCCGCTGGCCGAACACCTGCCGGCTCTGGGTGCGGGTGAGGTGGAGGCGCTCCATGGCCCGGGTCATCCCCACGTAGCAGAGCCGGCGCTCCTCCTCGAGGGCCTCGGGGCCGGTCAGGCTGCGCGAATGGGGGATGAGGCCCTCCTCCAGCCCCACCAGGAAGACGGAGTGGAACTCCAGGCCCTTGGCCGCGTGCAGGGTCATGAGGAGGACGGGCGCGTCGTCCTTGATCTGGTCGGCGTCGGAGAGGAGGGCGGTCGTGTCCAGGAAGCCGGCCAGGGTGGGACTCTCCTCCCGCTGCTCGTAGTCGGCGGCCGCGGACAGGAGCTCGGCCAGGTTCTCGAGCCGGTCCTGGCTCTCCTGGGTGTCCTCCTGCGCGAGCACGGCCGCGTAGCCCGTGCCCTGCAGCACCCGCTCCAGGAGGCCCTTCAGGGAGAGCGAGGGGGCCTCGTTCCGGAAGCCCTCGATCATGTCTCGGAAGCGGGCCAGGGGCTGGGTGGCCCGCGCGGGGATCCGGGCCTCGTCGACCACGAGCCCGAGCGCGTCCCAGGGAGGGATGTTCTGCGTGCCCGCCACCCGCTCGATCTCATCAACCGTGCGGTCCCCGATCCCCCGCGCGGGCACGTTCAGCACCCGGCGGAAGGCCACGGGGTCGCGGGGGTTCTGGACGAGGCGCAGATAGGAGAGGAGGTCCTTCACCTCCCGGCGCGCGTAGAAGCCGACCCCCCCCACCACCAGGTAGGGCAGGCGCTCGCGCAAGAGCGCCTCTTCGAAGAGCCGGCTCTGGGCGTTCATGCGGAAGAGGACCGCCACCCGACCCTCCCGGCCCAGGGCCGCGATCCGCTGCACCACCCAGGCCGCCTCCTCGAACTCGTCCGCCGCCTCGTGCAGGTGCACCGCCGCCCCCGCGGGCTTGACCGCGCGCAGGGTCTTGCCCTTGCGGCGCTGGTTGTGGGCCACCAGAGCGCAGGCGGTGTCGAGGATGGCCTGGCTGGAACGGTAGTTCTCCTCCAGGCGGAACACACGGGCCCCCGGGAAGTCGCGCTCGAAATCCAGGATGTTGTTGATGTCGGCCCCCCGCCATGAGTAGATGGACTGGTCCTCGTCCCCCACCACGGTGAGGTTGCCCTTGGGGCCGGCCAGGTGCCGCACCAGCTCGTACTGGGCCCGGTTGGTGTCCTGGTACTCGTCCACCAGCACGTACTCGAACTTCCGCCGGTAGGCCTCCTTGACCGCGGGGTTCTCCTCCAGGAGGCGGACCGCGCGCAGGAGCAGGTCGTCGAAATCGAGGGCGTGGGCCGCGTTGAGCGTCTCCTGGTAGCGGGCCTCGATGCGCGCGAAGGCCCCCCCCGCGAAGGAGTCGTCCTCCGCCTCCTCCTGCCCCCGGCCCGAGTTCTTGCGGGCGGATATGCGGGAGAGCAGGCGCCGGGGCGGGTGGAGCTTCTCGGAGAGGTCCAGGCCCTTCAGGGCCTCGCGCACGGTCTGGAGCTGGTCGTCCTCGTCGTAGATCAGGAAGTCGGAGGGAAGGCCGGCGGATGCGGCCTCCCGGCGCAGGAGGCGCACGCAGAAGCTGTGGAAGGTGGAGATCCAGCTCCCGAGCGCCTTCCCCCCGAGCAGGGCCTCCGCCCGGGCCTTCATCTCCCCCGCCGCTTTGTTGGTGAAGGTGACGGCCAGGATGCGGTCGGAAGCGATGCCCCGCTCCAGCACCAGGTGGGCGATGCGATGGATGATGACCCGCGTCTTGCCGCTGCCCGCCCCGGCCAGGATCAGAACCGGGCCCTCCGCGGCCAGCACCGCCGCGCGTTGCTCGGGATTGAGGCCGGTCAGGAGCTCAGGGTCCGCGGAGAGGGACAAGCGGTCTCCCTACTCGACCGTGACCGACTTGGCCAGGTTGCGCGGCTGGTCCACGTCCCGGCCCGCTCGCACCGCCAGGTGGTAGGCCAGGAGCTGGAGGGGGATCACGAACAGGAAAGGCGACCACAGCTCGGCCGACTCCGGCACCTCCAACACCGCGTCCCTCGTGTCGAGGATGCCCCGCACCAGCTTGTCCCCCGCCGTGACCACGGCCACCACCCGCCCGCCCCGGGCCTTCACTTCCTGGACGTTGCTGAGCATCTTCTCGTAGACCCGGCCCTGCGGGCAGAGGGCGACCACCTCCAGCGCGTCGTCTATCAAGGCGATGGGCCCGTGCTTCATCTCCCCCGCCGGGTAGCCCTCGGCGTGGAGGTAGGAGATCTCCTTGAGCTTCAAGGCCCCCTCGAGGGCGATGGGGTAGTTGATGCCGCGCCCCAGGTAGAGGAAGTCGTGGAACTGCATCAGCGACCGGCTGAGCTCCTCGATGGCCGCCTCTTTCCCGAGAGCCTCCTCCATGAGGTGGGGGACGCGGGCCAGGCCCTGGAGGTGCTCGCGGCAGGCCTCCGCCCGCAGCGTGCCCCGCAGCCGGCCCAGGTGGAGGGCGAGCAGGGCCAGGGCCGCGATCTGGGCCGTGAAGGCCTTGGTGGAGGCGACGCCGATCTCGGGGCCGGCATGGGTGAGGAGCGAGCCCGCCGCCTCCCGCGCGAGCATGGAGCCCTCGACGTTGCAGATGGCGAGGGCGAGGGCTCCCCGCCGCTTCGCCTCGCGGAAGGCAGCCAGGGTGTCGGCCGTCTCCCCGCTCTGGCTGATGGCCACGGCCAGCGTCTCCGGCCCCACCAGCGGCGTCCGGTAGCGGAACTCGCTCCCGTAGTCCACCTCCGCGGGCAGGCCCGCCACCTGCTCGAAGAGGAACTTGCCCACGAGCGCGGCGTGCCAGCTGGTGCCGCAGGCGATGAGGGAAGCCCTCTCCACGCGGCGGAGCCTCTCTCCGGCCGCCCCTAGCTCCTCCAGGTGGATCTCCCCCTCGTCGAGGCCGATCCGCCCCAGGAGCGTGTCGCGGACCGCCCGCGGCTGCTCGTGGATCTCCTTGAGCATGAAGTGGCGGTAGCCGCCCTTCTCGGCCTGGACGGCGTCCCAGGTGATGCGTTGGGGGGCCCGCTCCACCACCGCCCCCGCCCCGTTCACGATCCTCGTTCCGCCGGGCACGACCGTCACCACATCGCCGTCGTCCAGGAACAAGAAGTCGCGGGTATAGGGGAGCAGGGCCGGGATGTCGGAGGCCAGGAACCGTTCCCCCTCTCCCAGCCCCACCACCAGGGGCGGGCCCAGGCGCGCCCCCACCAGGGTCTGGGGCTCGTCCCGGTGGAGGAAGACGAGGGCGTAGATCCCCTTGAGCTCGGCCACCGTCTCCCGGACGGCCGCCTCCAGCGAGCCCCGGTAATGGGATTCCACGAGGTGGGCCACGATCTCGGTGTCGGTCTGGGTCTGGAAGCGGTGGCCGGCGCTCTGCAAGCGCGCCTTCAGTTCCAGGTAGTTCTCGATGATCCCGTTGTGGACGACCACGATGCGCCCCTGGCAGTCCTGGTGAGGGTGCGCGTTCTCTTCCGTGGGGCGGCCGTGGGTGGCCCAGCGGGTATGCCCCACCCCAAAGGACCCCACGAGGGGCTCCGCGGCCAGGCTCTCCGCAAGCCGGTGAAGTTTGCCCGCCGACCGGCGCCGCCGGAGCTCGCCGTTTTGGACCACGGCCAGCCCCGCGGAGTCGTAGCCCCTATACTCCAGCCGGCGCAGCCCTTCCATGAGGACGGGCACGGCCTCGCGCGAACCGACGTAGCCGACGATCCCACACACTACCGCCCCTCCCCGGCTCCGCGCCGCTTGCGGTTCCAGCCCGGCTTGACGACTTGGCGGGCCCGGCCGAGGGCGAGGGCCTGGGCGGGCACGTCCTCGGTGATGACGCTCCCCGCGGCCACGTAGGCGCCCTCCCCCACCGTGACCGGGGCCACCAGGGTGGCGTCGCTGCCCACGAAGGCTCCCGCTTCAATCCGTGTCTGGTGCTTGGCCGTCCCATCGTAGTTGCAGGTGATGGTTCCCGCCCCGATGTTGACTTTGGGTCCGATGGTGGCGTCTCCGAGATACGAGAGATGGGGGGCCTTCGAGCCGTCTCCCAGGTGCGTCTTCTTCAGCTCCACGAAGTTCCCCACCTTCGCCCCCGCGCCGATCCGGCTCTCGGGCCGGATATGGGTAAAGGGTCCCACCATCGCTCCCGCCTCCACCACGCACTTCCGCAGGAGGCAGTGGTCCAGGATCTGCGCTCCCGGCCCCACCTCCGTGTCCTCGAGACGGGCGAAGGGGCCGATGACCGCGCCCGCCTGCACCACGGTCCGGCCCTCGAGGAACGTGAACGCGCGCAGGGTGGCCTCGGCCTCCACCCGCACGTCGAGGCCGACCGTGGTGGAAGCAGGGTCCTCCACCAGGACCCCTCCCGCCATCAGCTCCAGGAGCCGCCGCTCGCGCAAGCGCCGGGAGGCGTCGGCCACCTCGGCCAGGGTGTTCACCCCCAGGGCCTCGCTCGCGTCCTCCGCCGTGACCGCCTCCACGGGCTGGCCGGCCGAGGAGAGGAGCCCGATCACGTCCGTCAGATAGAACTCCCTCTGGGCGTTGTTGGCCGTGAGCTTTGAGAGCGCGTCCAGCAGGGGCGCGACCTCGAAGGCATAGACGCCGGCGTTGACCTCCGCCTCCTTGAGCTCTTGGGGCGAGGCGTCGCGGGCCTCCACGATTCGCTGGACCCGGCCCCGCCCGTCCCGGATGACGCGCCCGTAGGCGGGGTTGCCGGGGAGGATGGCGCTCAGGAGAGTGGCCGCGGTCCCCGCCTCGCGATGCCGCTCCAGCACCCGGGCCAGCGTTTGCTCACGCAGGAGGGGCTGGTCTCCGTTCACGACGAGGGCCGTCCGCTCCGGCTGCCTCTCTAGGATCGTCCGGGCCGCCTGGACGGCATGCCCGGTTCCGAGCTGCGGCTCCTGAAGGACGAAGGTCAGGCCGCGGCCGGCGAACGCGGACTCGACCGTCTCCGCCTGATGGCCGACCACCACGACCGTGGGCTCGGCCGCCACCGACTTGAGCGCCCTCAGGACGTGCTCGAGGAGGGGAACCCCCAGGACCGGCAGCAGCACCTTGGCGCGGCTGCCCCCGGTTCGCGTGCCTTTTCCTGCCGCGATGATGACAGCCTGCGTCAAACGAGCGCTCACCCTAAAGATCCTAGCACGCGGGTCGGAGGCGCCGGTTGTCGCGGGGCGGGGGCCGGATCAGGAAGCCGCGGTGTGGATGAGCACGATGAACTCGGGATCCTCGCGTATGGGGTCGAAGTCCGAGTCGCTGCGTGCCTGAGCGCGGTTGGCGGGGCCAACGGCAATGGCGGAGCGCAGGAACTTGAGGGCCCCCGCGGTGTCCCCCGACCGGGCCGAGGCCGCGGCCAGGCAGTAGAGCACGTGCTCGTTGCGGGGGTGGATCTCCGCCGCCTGCTGCAGGAACTTGATCGCCTCCTCGAACTCCCCGCGGTTGTGCAGGAACACGCCGTAGTTCAGGAGGTCTTCGAAGCCCTTGGGACGGAAGGAGGGCCGCTTCTCCCGGGCGCGCGCACACACCGCCCGGTAGGCCCGGGCCCGCTCCAGGAGATCCCGCTCCTCCGGGTGGGACTCGAGCAGGCTGTCGAACAGCTCGAGGGCCCGGTCGTAGTCCTTCCGACCCAGGGCCTTGACCGCTCTCTCGTAGATTTCAAGGGCTTGGCCGAAACGCCGGTCCGCCACGGCCGCCGCCTTCTTGTCGGGCATCCCACCGCCTCCCCTCGGGGCATGGGGCTCGGGTACAAAGCCCGGAAAAATAACACGAAAACGCGCCTGGCGCAACGGGCGCTAAAGTCCTGCGGCCAAGGAGGATCCGGGGGCGCGCCCCGAGGCGGGCCCTCCAGGGAGGCAAGCCCGGCGAACGCTCGTGGCGAAGGCCCGTCCCGGGGCGCCCGCTCGGAACCGCTCCGAGGCTGGTCGGGCGGGATCTGTTAGAATGCCCTATTGGCCTGACCAACATGGACGCCAGAGAGGAGCCGATCGCAATCCGCGGCGCGCGGGTCCACAACCTGAAGGGTGTGGACTGCGATCTTCCCCGCAACAGCCTGGTCGTGATTACCGGCCCCTCGGGCTCCGGCAAGAGCAGCCTGGCCTTCGACACGCTCTACGCCGAGGGCCAAAGGCGCTACGTGGAGAGCCTCTCCGCCTACGCCCGGCAATTCCTGGAGCAGATGGAGAAGCCGGAGGTGGAGTCCGTCTCCGGCCTCTCCCCCGCCATCGCCATCGAGCAGCGCACGACGGTCAGCCATCCCCGCTCCACGGTGGGCACGGTGACGGAGGTCTACGACCACCTGCGGGTGCTCTTCTCCGCCCTCGGCAAGCCGCATTGCCCGCGCTGCGGCGAGGCCATCACCTCCCAGACCACGGACCAGATCCTGGAGCGGCTCCTGCGCTACCCGGAGGGGACGCCGGTGGCGGTGCTCGCTCCCGTGGTGCGGGGCCGGAAAGGGGCCTTCAAGAAGGAGCTCTCCGAGCTCGCCGCCCTGGGCCATCTGCGGGCGCGCATCGACGGTCGGGCCTGCGACCTCTCCCAGCCCCTGGCGCTCGAACCGCGCCGGAACCACCGGATCGACGTCCTCGTGGACAAGGTGGTGGTCCGGCCCGGAATCGAGAAGCGCCTGCGGGCCAGCCTGGACCGGGCCCTCGACCTCGCCCGCGACGTGGTGCTCGTGTCCTTCGAGGGAGGCCGGGAGCGCCTTTACAGCCGCCGCATGGCCTGCGTGCGGTGCGACATCTCGGTCCCCGAGCTCTCGCCCCGCGCCTTCTCCTTCAACAGTGGCTACGGGGCCTGCCCCGCCTGCGACGGCCTCGGCCTGCGATGGGCAGTGGACCCCGCCAAGGTCATCCCCGACGAGTCTAAGAGCCTGCTAGAGGGGGCGGTCCAGCCCTGGCAGCGCCACGGCCCCCGCCTGGTCCGCGAGGCCCTCGAGGAGGTGGCGGAGCGGCACGGCTTCTCCCTCGAGGTGCCGGTGGCAGAGCTGCCCCGACGGGCGAGGGAGATCCTGCTGAACGGGGACGGCCAGGGTTTCCCGGGGGCGGTGGCCTACCTGCGCAAGCGTGTGGAGTCCCTGCTGAGGGTCGATCCCACCGGCGGGGATGAGCCCGAGGCCCGGGACGGCAGCGAGGCGTTCGAAGACCTGCGCCCCTACCTGACGGAGGAGACATGCCCCGCCTGCAAGGGGGCGCGCCTGCGGCCGGAGAGCCTGGCCGTGCGCCTGGGCGGCCGCTCGGTGGCGGACTATGTGCGCCTGCCCGTGCAGGCCGCGCTCCCCGCCCTCGCCGCCCTCGAGTTCACGGAGCGGGAGAGGCCGGTGGCCGACCGGCTGCTCCACGAGATCACCACCCGCCTCCAGTTCCTGGGGGCGGTGGGCCTCGGCTACCTGACACTGGACCGCTCCACCACCACCCTCTCCGGGGGCGAAGCCCACCGCATCCGGCTCGCCACCCAGATCGGCGCCCGCATGCAGGGCATCCTCTACGTCCTGGACGAGCCCTCGGTCGGCCTCCACCAGCGCGACAACCTCCGGCTCATCGAGACCCTGAAGTCCATCCGCGACCTGGGCAACACGGTGGTGGTGGTCGAGCACGACGAAGAGACGATCCGCGCCGCCGATTACGTGCTGGACCTGGGGGAGGGGGCGGGCAGCCTGGGTGGCCGGCTCATGTACGCCGGCCCTCCCGCCTCCATCGACGGGAGCCTGACCGGGCGCTACCTGCGCCGAGAGCTGATGATCCCCGTCCCCGCCGTGCGCCGGACCCCGCGGGGCTTTCTCCGTATCCTGGGCGCCCGCGCCCACAACCTGCGCGACATCGACGTGGCCATTCCCCTGGGCGTGCTGACCGCGGTCAGCGGCGTCTCCGGCTCCGGCAAGTCCACCCTCGTGGACGACATCCTCTACCGCGCGCTGGCCCGGCGGCTCTACGGGGCCTCCGCGGAGCCGGGCCGTCACCGCGACCTCGAAGGGGCGGAGGCCATCGACAAGGTCATCGCCATCGACCAGAGCCCGATCGGACGCACCCCCCGCAGCAACCCCGCCACCTACACCGGGGCCTTCGCGTTCATCCGCGAGCTGTTCAGCCTGGTGCCCGAGGCGAGGGCCCGCGGCTACAAGCCGGGGCGGTTCTCGTTCAACGTCCGGGGCGGACGCTGCGAAAGCTGCCAGGGGGACGGGGTGCGCACGATCGAGATGCACTTCCTGCCCGACGTCTACGTGGAGTGCGAGGCCTGCCGGGGCCGGCGCTACAACCGGGAGACCCTGGAGGTCCTCTATCGCGGCCGCAGCGTGGCCGACATCCTGGACATGACGGTGGACGAGGCCCAGCCCGTGCTGGCCGCCCACCCCCGCCTCAACCGCCTGCTTGTGACCTTGATCGACGTGGGGCTGGGCTACATCCGCCTCGGCCAGAGCGCGAGCACGCTCTCGGGGGGAGAGGCCCAGCGCGTGAAGCTGGCGCGGGAGCTGGGGCGGCGGGAGACCGGGCGCACCCTCTACATCCTGGACGAACCCACCACCGGCCTGCATTTCGACGACATCCGGAAGCTCCTCCACGTGCTCGGGCGCCTCATCGAGGCGGGTAACACCGTGGTCGTCATCGAGCACAACCTCGACGTGATCAAGAGCGCCGACCACGTGATCGACCTGGGTCCGGAGGCGGGAGAGGCGGGGGGTCGGGTGGTGGCGGAAGGCAGCCCGGAAGCGGTGGCGCTCTCGCGCAAGAGCCACACCGGACGCTACCTGCGGCCGATGCTCGAAGCCCAGGGCCGATGACGGGGAGCCTCCCCCCTTCGGCGGATCCCCTGCTGGCCTGGCGCCGCGAGTTCCCGATCCTCGAGCGATCCGTCTATCTGGTGAGCCACTCCCTGGGGGCGATGCCGCGAGGGGCGGCGGACCGGCTGGCGGCCTACGCCGACACCTGGGCCACGCGCGGCGTGCGCGCGTGGGCGGAGGGCTGGTGGCGCATGCCCCTGGAGCTGGGCGATACCCTGGGACGCCTCCTCGGCGCGCCCCCGGGCTCGGTGGTCATGCTTCCCAACGTCTCCCTGGCCCAGGCCTCGATCCTCTCCTGCTTCGATTTTCAG
Organism: Vicinamibacteria bacterium; assembly: GCA_035566715.1. Classification (GTDB taxonomy): domain Bacteria; phylum Acidobacteriota; class Vicinamibacteria; order Fen-336; family Fen-336; genus DATMML01. The sequence continues at coordinate 12,466 of DATMQU010000682.1, read as the reverse complement.
GGCCCCCGCAACAAGATCGTCTACGACGAGCTCAACTTCCCCTCCGTCATGTACGTCTACGAGGCCCAGCGCGCGCAGGGGGCGAGGATCGAGACCGTGAAGAGCGAGGACGGCATCACCGTCCCCCTCGACCGCCTGCTGGCCGCCATCGACGAGCACACGCTCCTCGTCCCCATCTCCCACGTGCTCTTCAAGAGCGCTTTCGTGCAGGACGTAGCCGCGATCACGCGCCGGGCCCACGAGGTGGGGGCGCTGGTGGTCGCGGACGTCTACCAGTCGACGGGCACCGTGCCCGTGGACGTGACCGCCTGGGACGTCGATTTCGCCACCGGGGGTTCCGTGAAGTGGCTCTGCGGCGGCCCCGGGGCGGGCTACTTGTACGTGGCCCCGCGCCTGCGGTCCTCCCTGGAGCCGCGGCTTACGGGATGGGCGGCGCATGCGCGGCCCTTCGCCTTCGAGCCGGGCCCCATCGCGTACTCCGCCGACAGCAGCCGTTTCATGCAAGGGACACCGCCCGTGCCCGCGCTCTACGCGGCCCAGGCCGGCTACGAGATCGTAGCCGCGGTCGGGGTGGACGCGATCCGCGGCAAGTCCCTGCGCCAGGTCCAGCTCCTGCTCGACCTCGCGCGGGAGCGGGGACTTCCCGCCCGCACCCCTGCCAAGGCAAAGGAGCGGGGAGGCATGGTCGTCCTGGACGTGCCCGCCGCGGAGGCGGTCACGCGCGAGCTGCTGCAGCGGGAGATCCTCGTGGACTACCGACCGGGGGCGGGCATCCGGCTCTCGCCTCACTTCTACACGACCGACGATGAGATCCGCGGCGCCGTCTCCGAGATCGGCGAGATCCTGGACTCCGGGGCCCACCGCGCGCACGCCGGACAGGGAGGCACGGGCTTTTGAGGGCCGCATCTGTGGTCGGCGAGCCACAGCGTGGCCCAAAGACCGTGGCCCAGAGGTCACGAAGGGCCGTCAATAGTGTTGATAATGAGCCACTTGGCGCCGGAATCCTCATGGCATCGGCATTGCACCGTCCAAGGCAGATCACCGGCTGGATCGAGGCTACGACCGACACATCAGCATGGCCTATCGGCGAACTCTGAAACGCGACGTTGGCTGCACCGGGATTGGCCTCCACTCGGGCCGTGCGGTGCGCCTGCGCCTCCGGCCCGCCCCCGCCGAGCACGGCATCCGCTTCCACCGCAGCGACGTGGATGTGGAGATTCCGGCCACCCTCGCCTGCCTCTCCCGGCAAGATCACGCCACCACCTTGAGCCGGGACGGCGTCTCCGTCGACACCGTGGAGCACCTGCTCTCCGCCCTCTACGCCTTGGGCGTGGACGACGCGATCGTGGAAGTGGATGGTCCCGAGATCCCCATCCTGGACGGCAGCGCCGCTCCCTTCGTGATCCTCATCCATGAGGCCGGGCTCAAGCCGCTGGCCTCTCCCCGTCGCTACCTCAAGGTTCTCAAACCGGTGGAGGTGATCAAGGGGAACAAGCGAGCCCGTCTCTCCCCCGCCAGCCACTTCAACGTGAGCTACACCATCGGCTTCGACCACCCCTTGCTGCGGCACCAGGCGGTCTCCATGCGGATCACGCCCCGGAACTTCGTGGATAGCGTGGCCCCCGCCCGGACCTTTGGCTTCCTCCGCGACGTGGAGGCCATGCGCAAGAACGGTCTGGCCCTGGGGGGGAGCCTGGAAAACGCGGTCGTGATCGGGGAGACCGGCGTCCTCAACAACAAGCTGCGCTTCGAGGACGAGTTCGTCCGGCACAAGGTGCTGGACGCGGTGGGGGACCTGGCGCTCCTCGGCCACCCCATCGTGGGGCACCTGGAGGCGGTGAAGGCCGGCCACGCGCTGCACGCGGCGGTGGCGCGAAAGCTCATGGCCACGCCCGATGCCTTCTCGCTGGAGGCCAGCCCCGACATCCCGGCCCTGGACGCGCCGGGCTCCCTCGCCCTCCGGCCCTCCGAGGCCTGAGAGAGCCGGACAGACCTTAGGACGTCCCCGCTGTTTGGATTCCTTCCAAGCAGCCCGTTACCCGCGACCCAACCCAACAGCACTCCGAGACAAATGACCAAATGCGGTGCCCTAAGTCAACGGCAATTTCCATCGGGTTGCGGTGACGCACTCACACAACAACCATACAGACGGTGCTTGCCCATTTTTCCAATACGATAGGAAGCGGTAGGATTTCGGGAGCCCAAAAATGCTAAGAGTGGGTGCCACTGCGATCGGGCTGGCCATGAGCGCTCTTCTCCTCCGGGGAGGATCGGCCCCCCGCGCGGTGCCCGAGTTCTCGACGCTCGACCCCAAGCATTGGGTGGGAACCCCCGTCAGCGTCCGCGAGCTGCGCGGCCGCGTCGTCCTGCTAGACGTCTGGACCTTCGGCTGAATCAACTGCAACCGCACGATTCCCTGGGTCAGGGATGCGCTGAGCCGGTATGGGTCGCGGGGCTTGACGATCGTGGGCATTCATTCCCCCGAGTTCCCCTACGAGCATGTCCGTGCGGCCGTGGCGGCGCACGTGAGCGAGAACAAGCTCGACTTCTCTCACCTCCTGGACAACGATCTCCGGTACTGGCGGGCGCTCGGCAACGAATATTGGCCCGCGCTCTATCTCGTGGATCGTTGCGGCATCATTCGAAGCGTGACCGTCGGTGAAGTCCACCTGGGGGAGGCGACCGGACTCAAGATGGCGGCCCGCATCGAGGACCTTCTGGCCGAGGGCCCAGACTGCCCCAAGTAACACGCCCACCAATGTCGATCGATGACTTTGTACGGTACAGCAAGGTGCTCCATCGCTTGACCGCCGATTTTGTGCGCGCGGTCCCCGAGGACAAGTGGGACTTTACGCCCGATCCGCCCGGACACTCTGGCCGCGCACCGGCACCGCACCGAATTGGCGACTGCTTCGCGCCGTTTTCCAAGCAACTGCGGCACGTGGTCTGTGTGCGCGGCGTCTACAATGCCGCGCTGGCGACGGGAAAGGTGGATTGGACGCGAAAGCACGACCACTATGTCGGCCCGCTGACTCGAGACGCGCTCCTCGCCGCGCTTGACGACAAGCAGCGACGCCTGCTCGCCACACTGAAAACCATCGACATTGACGCGCCGATCGATTGGGACGGCACCCCTTTCACCTTTGCGCTCTTCACATGGGAGTTCGTGCAACACGAGGCGATCCATCACGGTCAGTGGAGCCTCTATGCCTCGCTCGCTGGGTTCGACACACCGCTCAGCTGGGGCGCGTCATGGGGTTTGTGAAGATCGATACGATCGATCCCGAGTGCTTACTGTCGCCAATGGCGAGGGGCAAAGGACGTCGTCACGCGAAGCAGCATCGCTGTGGGCGACTCACGATCTACCGCGCGGTGCCGGCTAGGGCTCGCGTTACTTGAATGTGGGAACGCTCTGGTCGAGCTGGGCACGATCAAAGTACCGCCCGTTCAAGACAACGGCATCGACCCGCCGGAGGTTCCCAACCTCGTCCAGAGGATTGGCGCTGAGAAGGACGAGGTCGGCGATCTTCCCGGCTTCGATTGAGCCCAGCACGTCGTCGAGTTTCAGGTACCGAGCGGGATTGAGGGTCGCGGTGCGCAGAGCAGCGAGAGGGGGCAGGCCCGCCTTCACGAACAGCTCGAGCTCCTGGACCACATCGCCGGGGAAGATGTAGGCGAATCCCAGATCCGAGCCGGCCAGCAGGGGCACGCCTGCCCTATAGAGGGTCAGCACCTCGGCGGAGCGCCATTCGAAGAGTTGCTGACTGACGGGTGACTTCGAGAAGCCGCTCAGCTGCGAGTCCCAGAACTGCTTGAAGCCGGGTGCGATGTGCTTTAGCCGAGGGTCGTCTTGCCCAGCCGCAAGTTCGTGCACGTGAGCACGCGCATAGTACGTGGCGAGGGTTGGGACAACCCAGGTGCCGTTCTTCAGCAGGGTTGGGATCAGCGACGGATCCTCCTTTTCAAAGGGCAGCGGAATTCCATGCATATGCTCAAGGCTCTTTTGCCCGGCATTCGAGGCTTCGATCCCGCTGACTTTGTAGCCGATGCCGCTCTCTGCGACCGGCAAGTGCCCAGATAGCGGCAGGTTCAACTTTCGCGCCTCATCGGCCACGGCGAAGTACGTGTCCCGGTCGAGGGTCTGGGTGATCTTGATGAAATCCACGCCCTCCTGGGCGAGCGCATCCACCGCCCGACGCCCCTCGTCGGGGCTATGGATCACGAGCTGCCAGAAATACGGATCACCCATGGTGAGGATCGGCCCCGGGGCCACGATTCGCGGGCCGATCCTTTTTCCGGCCAGGGCCTCGATCCGCCATTGCCGGAGGGTGGAATAGCTCGGAGATCCCATGTCCCGCACGCCCGTGATTCCGAGGGAGACCAACAGGGGCAGGGCGGCTTCGGTCGCATTTCCTAGATGGACGTGCATGTCCCAGAGACCCGGGACGAGAAACTTGCCGGTTCCATCCACGACCTTGCCGAGGGTCTTGGCCTCGGCGGCGGGACGGAGCTCAACGATGCGGTTGCCGGCAACCACCACCATCATGTCGGGCTTCGCGGCTCCGCTGACGACGTCAACGACGTTGACGTGGTTGATCGTGAGTGGTTGGTCCTCGGCAAACAGCCCCAGGGAGCCGAGACCGGCGACCAGTCCGATCACGAGTGGTTTCTTGAGCTCTCTCATGACGGTCCTTTCTTGCCAGAGTTCGTGGACTTTTTTGAACGCGGGTCGGGAGCGGTCAGGCTTTCCAAACGCCGATGCCAGGGGAGCCGGGAGGTAGGGGGCACGCCCGTGAGACGCGCGAGCCGGACAGAAAGTCGAGGCTCGAGCCGCGGGGGGGGCCTGCGGAAGCACGCGGCGCTTCCTGCCCTGGGGGCTGCCCCTAGCGCCTCTAGCGCCCGGGAAGGCCGGAGGCCTACTTGGCGGGCGGGACGACGGTGACCTGGACCTTGATCTCGAGGAGGGCGGTGGTGGGGTCGTTCGAGCGCACGAGGATCGTGCGCTCCACCTTGCCCGAGTACTCGCGGGTCTGCAGGGAGACGCGGAGGGGGGTGGTGGCCCCGGGCTTGATCACCTTGCTGTCCATGAGGGCGGCCGTGCACCCGCAGGTGGTGGAGACGTTCTCGATCACGAGATCCTCGTTCCCGAAGTTGCGGAGGCTGAACTCCTTCTCCAGGGTCTTGTTGGGCACGGCCTTGCCGAAATCGAACGTGGTCGGCTCCACCCGGATCTTGGGCCCCTTGGGGGCGGCCTCGGTCTTTGCCCCCTTGTCTCCCTTGTCCTGAGCCCACGCAGACGAGACCAGCAGGACCACCGCCACCGCGGTCAACGCACCTCTCATAGGGACCTCCCGGCGGCGCGTCCCCCCCGCCCCTTCTTCTTGGTGGCGGTGAGCTTCCGCATGTAGGCGTCCAGCATCTCGTTCTCGTAGGTCACCGAGTTCAGGAAGAGGCTCTCGACGAGGTAGCGCTTGCGCTCTTCCTCGTCCATCTGGTCCACCAGCCCCTCGATCTCGCGCATCATGTCCTCGAAGCTGACCCGGAGCTGGTGCTTCAGGGTGACCTCCCGGTAGAGGGCCTCCAGGATCCCGAGGAGATCCCCGTCCAGGCTCAGCTCGTGACCGGTGGTGAAGCGCACTCTACGCATCGCTCTTCCCCCGGCCCTTCTTGGGCCCGAAGGAGCTCAAGGCCTCCGCCACCTCCCGGCGGATGTCGATGATCTTGTTCACCCCCGTCATGGAGATCATGGTCTCCACCCGCGGCTGCAAGCCGGCCAGCTTCACTGCCCCCGTCTTCTCCTGGAGCAGTCGGTGGATGTCCATGAGGCAGCCGATGGAGGCGCTGTCGATGTAGCTCACCGCCCCCAGGTCGATCACCACCTTGCGGATCCCCCCGTCCACGAGCTGGCGGACCTCGCTGAAGAAGGAGGAGAGGACCGGGTAGGTCAGCTTGGCCTCCTGCACCCGGACGATCCGGACGTCACCGCGTTCCTCCACTGCGAGCTGCATCACCTCACCTCCGGACCTCTGCGCACGACCACCCCGCCCTTCTTCCCCCGCACCGGCTGCTGGGCCCGGAGGAGGAGGCGGGAGAGCTCCTCGCGTCCGCGGTTGATCCGGCTCTTCACGGTTCCCTCGGGCAGGTCCAGCCGGTCCGCCATCTCCTGGTAGCTCAGGCCCTGCAGATCCCGGAGCACGACCGCCTCCCTCAGCTTGTCGGGGAGCATGTCCAGTCCCCGGCGGAGAAAGCTGCGCCGGTCCTGGTCCTCGAGGGCGCGGTGGGGGTTGCCGGAGGAGGCGGGGGCGAGGTCGAAGGCCACCAGGTCCTCGACCAGCACCTCGCGCTCCCGCTTGCTCGCGCGATAGTGGTCGATGCAGTAGTTGCGGGCCACGCTGCTCAGCCAAGTGGAGAAGTCGGCGTCGCGGTTGAACTTGTCCAGGCTCTTGAAGACCTTGAAGAAGATCTCCTGGGTCAGGTCCTCCGCCTCGTCGTGCTTCCCGGTGAACTTGTAGGCGATGTGGAAGATCTTCCGCCGGAAGCGGGCGACCACCTGGTCCCACGCCGAGTTGTCCTTCCGGAGGCAGCGCTCGATGAGCTCAGCGTCGGAAGGGGACAGCCTTCCCTCGTCCAAGGGCCTCGTTCCGTGAGAGTGTACCGGGAGAACCGCCGTGATTCTCCGATGATAATGACATGCGCGGGGACGGTCAAACCGCGCGGCGGCCGCGCGCTCCCCTCACTTGAGCTCGGGACGTCCGGCCTGCGTCCACGCCGTGTACCAGTAGCTCCCCACGTCCGCGGCCGCGCGGCTCAGGCGCTCCTTGGTGATGGGCCCCACGCGGCGCTCCAAGTCCTCGTAATAGATCTCCGTGTATCCCGCCTTCCCCCGCCGGGCCAGCTCCTCCTGGTAGACGAGGTTGTCCAGCCAGATGTAGGTCCCATTGATGATGGAGAAGACGTACTGCTTGGGGTCGTCGAGAAAGACCGCCGCCTCCGGGTTCAGGCTGAGGCGGGTCTGCCAGGCCTCCAGGGAGCGCTCCGAGAACCGGGCCCCCAGGCCGTTCTGGCCCGTCTTCTGGCCGTCCGAGTTCTCGGTCAGGGAGAGCGGGTTGTTGAGGTCGGCCACGAGCCCGGCCAGGGTGTCGGACTCGGTCAGGATCTGCCCCTTGTCCCGGGCGCGGACGGCCTCCAGGAGCCGCGCGTAGGATTCCTGGATGAGCCAGGGCAGGCGGCCCACCTTGACCGACACGTCCTCCCCGAACCGCTCCTGCAGGCCCTTCTCCGTCCGGGGCAGATCGAGGAAAGGGAAGGGCAGCAGCCGGTCCACCTCGAAGCGACGGTCGGGCGTCCTCGGCCCCGGCCGGCTGTCGGGGGCGAGGGAGGGCATCTCCAGCCGATGGTCCTTGTAGAACTTGTTGATCGGCTTGGGCAGGGTGTCGACGGCCCGGGCGATCACCAGCCGCTCTCCGATCGGACCCCAGGCCGCGGCCGGCGAGGCCAGCAGCAGCAGCCCCAGCGCCCCAACCGTCCCCACCCGCTTCCCTCGGTTCCGCTCTTTCAAGAAGTCCCCCCCTCCTCGATCCCCTAAGCGACCCTCGCCACCGTCAGAAGCCGGACCTCGGCCGCGCCCGCGGCCTTCAGGGCCCGCGCGCAGGCCCGGGCGGTGGCCCCGGTGGCGAGCAGGTCGTCGACGAGCACGACCACCCGGCCCGCGACCTTCGTCCGCCGCCGCACCGCGAAGGCCAGGGCCACGTCCTTCCGCCGCCGGGCCGCGGAGAGGCCGGCCGGGGGCGGGGTGTCCAGGCGGCGCACCAGGGCCTCCTCCGATAAGGGCAGGCCGCTGCGGCGCGCCAGCTCGCGGGCCAAGAGCACGGACGGGCTGAAGCCCCGCTCGCGCCGGCGCCGCGGGTGGAGGGGGACGGGGACGAGCAGGGCGCCCGTCTCCAGCACCCGTCGCGCGGCCCCGTCCGCGAGGAGGGTTTCCGCCAGCCGCGCCGCCAACCGGGGTCGCCCCCGGTCGGAGAGCTCGTGGACCAGGGCGCGAAGCCCGCCCTCGTAGGGGCCCAGGCTGGCGCCCGCGGCCAGGGGCTGGAGGCCGCGCCGGCAGCGCCCGCAAAGCGCGCTCCGGCCGGGCATCCCGCAGCCGCACAGGGGCCCGCGGTGGCGGGGCAAGGCTTGCCAGCAGGGATCGCAGAGCGGGCCCCCCCGGGACGAGAGGGGCTCCGCGCAGACCCGGCAGAGGGAGGGAAAGACAACGGCCAGGACCGGCTCCACCAGACGGCGGGCGGCGCGCGCGGAAAGCAACCTCACCTCCACCTCACAGGAGCCCCTGCTCCTGCTTCTCCTGACAGGACAGGCAGTGGCGGGCCCAGGGCACGGCGTCCAGCCGCTTCTGGTTCATCTCGTCTTCACATGAGACGCAGTATCCGAAGCGGCGGCCGTCGATGCGGCCCAGGGCCTCGTCGACCATCTGCAAGAGGTCCCGCTCCGTGTTGGACAGGCTGAACAGGAATTCCTTGGTGTAGGAGTTCGAGGCCTTGTCCGCGATGTCCTGGGCCCCCTCCTCGTCCGCCTCCTTGCCGTAGGTCTTGTTCTTGTTGTACGCCTCCAGGATGTCCTGCTTCTTCTGGACCAGCTTGTCCCGGAAATTCTTGAGCTTCTTTTGTTCCATTCTCATTCCTTAAGGGATCCCAAAGCGTCGACGTTTCTCCCAGAGCGCCTTGCGGCTGATGCCCAGAATGGCGGCGGCGCGGGTCTGGCTGCCCCCCACCTGGTCCAGCACGTAGCGGATGTAGGCTTGCTGCACGTCTTTCAAGGTGGGGCGGCGGTCCCGTCCCGCCCACAGCGTCGAGGGCTGCTCGAGGATGAATCCGGGCAGGGCCGCGGGCAGGATGGCCTCTCCCGCCGCGTACAGGGCGGCCCGCTCCACGACCGAACGCAACTCACGCACGTTGCCGGGCCAGAGGTAGCCCCGGAGGGCCTGCGCGGCCTCGGGGTCGAAGCCCTTGGCCTTGGTCGTCCCCCGCTCCCGCTCGCGGAGCAGGAAGAGCTGGGCCAGGGGGAGGATGTCCTCCCGACGGTTGCGCAGGGGGGGGAGCTTCAAGGGGACGACGTTCAGGCGGTGAAAGAGGTCCTCCCGGAAGCGTCCCGCTCCCACCGCCTCCCGGAGGTCCACGTTGGAGGAGGAAACCACGCGCACGTCCACTTCGATGGTGCGCGTTCCCCCCAGCCGCTCGAAGGACCTCTCCTCCACCACCCGCAGGAGCTTGGCCTGCAGCGACAGGGAGAGCTCCTGGGCCTGGTCGAAGTAGAGGGTCCCCCCCGCCGCCATCTCGATCTTGCCCACCTTGGCCGACTTGGCGTCCGTGAAGGCCCCCCGCTCGTGGCCGAAGAGCTCCGACTCCAGGAGGTCCTCCGGGATCGAGGGGCAGTGGACCTTTATGAGGGGGCCGTCGCGGCGGGACCCGCCGTAGTGCAGCCAGTGGGCGACCAGGTCCTTGCCGGTGCCGCTCTCCCCTTCGAGGAGGACCGCGCTCTTGGCCTCGGCCAGCCTCAGGATGACGGGCAGGAGCTCGCGCATGGCGGGGGACTCCGCCACCACCCCCGTCAGGCCCTCGCGCAGCGAGGCCCCGCTCATCCCGCTATCTCCACACGGGTGGCTCCCCCCCAGAGCCGCTCCAGGTCGTAGAAGTTCCGCATGCGGGGGCTGAAGATGTGGACCACGAAAGCCGAGTAGTCGATGAGGATCCACTCCTGGCGCGGGTACCCCTCCATGTGGTCGGGTCGATAGCCCTCCCCGCGCAGCGCCTCCAGGACCGCGTCCGCGATGGCCAGGATCTGCCTCTGGCTCGTTCCCGAAGCGAGCAGGAAATAGTCCGTGAAGGAGGCGGCGCGCCTGAGGTCCAGCACGACCACGTCCTCCGCTTTCTTGCCCAGGGCGGAGCGGGCGGCGACCTCGACGGCGGGGTTGATCAAGAGTAGAGCCCTCGCTTGGCGATGTAGTCCGCCACCGCGTCCGGGACGAGGTAGCGGACGGAGAGCCCCCGCCGGACGCGCTCGCGGATCGCGCTGGAGGAGATGGGCAGGCCGGGGCCCCCCACCCGCTCGACGCCACTCACTTCCGGGAGCGGGGGTGCTTCCTCCCCGCCCTCGCCCGGGCGGCCCACGACCGCCACCGCGCAGAGCGCGAAGAGCCGCTCCGATTCCTTCCAGGACCGCATCTCCGGGAACGTGTCGCTGCCCACGATCACCACGAAAGCGTCGTCCGGCCGCCCGGCCCGCAGGGCGGCCAGGGTGTCCACGGTGTAGCTCGGTCCCTCCCGCTGGAGCTCGAGGTCGGAGGGAACGAAGTGGGGATGGCCGGCGGTGGCCAAGGCCACCATGGCGAAGCGATCGAGCGCGTTCGAGGGGGGGCGGTCTCGGTGGGGGGGGACGCGGGCGGGCACGAAGGCGACCTGGTCGAGGCCCAGACCCTCCCGCGCGTTCTCCGCCGCCCGCAGGTGGCCGAGATGGATGGGATCGAAGGTCCCGCCCATGAAACCGATCCTCACGCGCGCTCCTCGAGGGCGCCCTCGGGCGCGGTCCGCGCCATCTCCACCCTGCGGGCGAGCGCCCGCTTGAGCTCCGGAAGCCCCTCCCCCGTCACCGCCGACACGGGCACGACCTCCATCCCCAGGCCGCGGGCCTCCGCGATGAGGGCGGGCAGGGGATCGGGCTCGGTCACCGCGTCGCGCTTGGTCGCGGCCACGAGCTGCGGACGCTCGAGCAGCGCGGGGTCCCAGGCGCGCACCTCCTCGCGCACGGTGCGGAGGTCGGCCACGGGATCGCGGCCGCTGGTGCCGGAGGCGTCCACCACGTGCAGGAGCACCCGCGTGCGCTCCACGTGGCGCAGGAAGCGCAATCCCAGGCCCGCCCCCGTGCTCGCCCCCTCCAGGATTCCGGGGATGTCCGCGACCACGAAGCTGGCCTCGTCCGCCTCCGCCATTCCCAGCACGGGGGTCAAGGTGGTGAAGGGGTAGTCCCCCACCTTGGGCCGGGCCGCGGAGATGCGGGAGAGCAAGGTGGACTTGCCCGCGTTGGGCACGCCCAGAAGCCCCACGTCCGCGATCAGGCTCAGGTCCAGGATCAGCCAGCGCTCCTCCCCCGGGTGGCCGGGCTCCGCCTCCCGGGGGGCGCGGTTGCGGTTGGAGAGGAACGACCGGTTGCCGCGGCCGCCCCGCCCTCCCCGGGCCAGAAGCAGGCGGTCCCCCTCGCGCAGGACCTCGCCCAGGCGCTCGCCGGTGTCTTCCTGCCGGGCCGAGGTCCCGGGGGGCACGGAAACCAGCAGGTCCTCGCCCCGCCGGCCGGTCCGGTTCCCGGAGCCGCCGTGCCCGCCGCGCTCGGCCCTGAACTCGGTGTGGTAGCGAAGGGGGAGGAGCGTGTTCTGGTGGGAGACGGCTACGAGGACGACGTCGCCTCCGCCTCCGCCCACCCCGCCGTCAGGGCCGCCCTTGGGAACGTAGGGCTCGCGCCGGAAGCTGGAGCAGCCGCGCCCCCCGTCTCCCGCCTTGACGAAGATTTTGACTTGGTCAACGAACATGGATGGGCCGCCCCTTTGGGGGTGGCCTAAGGACTAGCTCGCGGCCGGGAGCACGCTCACCCTTTGCCCGCGGGAGCCGTGGTCCTCGAACTTGACGAACCCCTCCGTCAGCGCGAACAGGCTGTGGTCCTTGGCCAGGGCCACGTTCTTCCCCGGCTTCCACGTGGTGCCGTGCTGGCGGATGATGATCGTGCCGCTCTTCACCTGCTGGCCGCCGAATCGCTTCACGCCCAGGCGCTGCGAATTGCTGTCGCGCCCGTTGCGGCTCGAGCCCTGCCCCTTCTTGTGCGCCATGGCTTACCTGCCCTCGCCCTAGGCCTGGACGCGGTCGATCCGGACCGCGGTGAAGGACTGACGGTGTCCCTTGGTTCTGCGGTAGTGCTTCCGCTTCTTGTACTTGAAGATCCGGATCTTGGCGTCCCGGTCCTGCTCCACGACGGTTCCTTGGACGGTCGCGTTCTCCACCCGGGGGGAGCCGATCCTTGTCGAGCCCTCGTCGCCGATCAGGAGCACGTCGTCTAGGGTGACGCTCGCTCCCACCGCCGCCGCCAGCCGCTCCACGTGGACGACGTCGCCCGCTTGGACCCGGTACTGCTTGCCGCCCGTCCGGATGATCGCGTACACCGCTCATACCTCCCGCGACAGAGTCCCGTTAAAACACAACAATTTAGCACAGCGTGCGACCGGCCGTCAAACCTAGAAGTCGAACCCGAGCCAGAAGTCGAACTTCCAGCCGCTGGAGTACACCTTGAGGTCGGTCAGCTTGGTGAAGTCGAAGTGCAGGGGGTAGCCCAGGAAGAACATCTGCAGGCCGTAGCCGACGGAGGCCCGCGCGTCCACCAGATGGAAGCCGGAGACGGGGTCGCCGAAGGCGCAGGCGGGATCGCCCTG
>DATMQU010000681.1:0-2064 GCA_035566715.1 Vicinamibacteria bacterium | reverse complement strand
CCACCCCGAGCTGCAGGTCTTCTTCTCCACCGCATCTGGGGCCGCGGGGAGGGTTCGGGCGGAACTGCAGGTCGTGGGCACGCCATGCCGCTATACCACGGGGGCCGCGGCAACCCTCGCCGACGGTGAGCCCCTCCCCCTTCTGCGCGGGCCGGAGTGTACGCCCTCTCCGCGGAACCCGACGGGTCGGCTCGAGCTGGAGGTCGAATACGAGGGAGGCGGCGACCTCGCGGCCTGGGCTTTTGCGCCGCTACCGGATGCTCCCGATCCCGGCGCCGTCCGCATCTCCGCCTCGACCCCGGCGGGCGAGATGCCGCTCTTGCGGGGATTCTTTGTCGACTATCCCTCGACCGCTCCTCGCATTTTCCTCCTGAACTACATGTGGCAGGTATCGCCCTCACCCCTCTGGCTCTGGCTGCTCCTGGGCCTCGCGGCCGCCTTGGCCGTGGGGGGCATCCTGATCTTCCCCATGCACGCTTCGCCCCCGGAGGCCGGACCGGTCCCGATCCGGCGAGCGCTGGCAAGCGGCCTGGGAGCGTGCTTCCTGGCCGGCGCCCTGGGACTGACCTACGCGGTTCTGGTCCCACCGCTCACCGGCCCCGATGAGCCCTACCACCTGCTCGGCTTCGCCGAGCTGAACGGAGAAACGGGATTGCCGGCCGGGATCGCGCAATGGATGAGCGTGACCCATTTTCAGCGGATTCGGGCCCATCCCACAGAGCGGTTCCGGGCCATGGACGTCGGCCACCCACTGGACCTAGAGGACCCGGAGTTCAAGGCGACGGAGGTGGCCATGCGCAGCGCGAGCACGGCCCGGCTGTGGAGGGCGGCCGGGCCCCTTCTCCACGATCAGACGGCACCGCGAACGCTCCTTGCCGTCCGAGTGCTGAACGCGTCGCTGTTCGCGTTCATGGTGGGCCTGGGTACGGGCCTGGCCGTAGGGTGCTCCGCCGTCCCCTACCCGCAGCTCGTGTGCCTTCCCTTCCTGTTCGTTCCCGCTCTACCTTTCTTTGCCATGCACTTCTCGGAGACGGCCCTCCTGACCTCAGCCTACGTGCTTCTAGCGTCCAGCCTCGCGGTGCTGTTCCTGGACGGGCCGCGGGCTCACGCGGCGGGGCTCCCGCTAGGGCTGGGCACCGCCCTCATGCTGGCGGGGGGGAGGTCGCCGTGGCCCCTGGCGGCGGTCGTGGCCATGGCCCTCGGCACTCGGGTCCTACTCGGGTCACGCAGGGACAGCGGTGAGGTACGGGTGGCGGTTGTCTTCTGGGCGGGCTTCGCCTTGGGAAGCGGGGCCTTCTACCATCTTGTGAGCAAGGTCTACCGCCCCATGCTGTTCCAGTTCGCGGCTTACGCCCCCGCGGGATTGCGGCCAGTGGCGGTTTGGCTGATCGAGCATCCCTGGGGCATCGCCGGCCTGGCCGCGCTGGCCGGGGCGGCGGAGGTGGGATTTGCCCGTCTGCGGCGCACGTTCCCGCAGGACGCGGCACGCTCCGCGGGAACGGTCGTGCGGTGGGCGGCCCTTGCCCTCGCCACCGCCGTCGGCCTCTCCCTCCTGGGCTCTCTCTTCCTGCCCTACCCCCAGCTTGAGCTAGAGCCCCTGCAGCGGCTGTCCCGCCCGGCCTTCGCGACCCGCATCCTGGCCACCATGGCCACCATGTTCCGGCTTCGAGACCCGAACTTCCTGCTCCACTCGACCTTCTGGGCCGGCTTTGGCTGGCTGGACACCATGCCGGACGCGACCTTCCTGTCCACCCTCGCCCTCCTGACCGCAGCCTGCTTGATCGCCCTCCTGCTCTACCTGGCCCGCCACCGGGACGTCCGACGCTTCTTCTGGCTTCTTGCCCTGGGGCTTGGTTCAGCGATCGCGCTCGTCATCTACGCCCTCTCGATTCACGGCCTACCCATGGCCCTGCAGGGGCGGTACCTGATCGGCTGGTATCTGCCCGTTCTCTCCGTGATCGGGAGCGGGGTGGTTCTGGCTGAGTCGCAGATGGCGAAGGGTGCCCAGCATCGGTGGGCGATCCGGGGCGGGATTTCGAGGCCGGTGGCTCTGCTGGCCATCTG
>DATMQU010000680.1:0-5438 GCA_035566715.1 Vicinamibacteria bacterium | reverse complement strand
GTTCTCCGCCTGCTGGGCCAGATTGACGGTGGCCTTGGACATCTCCTCCACCGTGGACAGGTTGTCGCGGGCGATCTCCGAGATGTTCTCGATGGCCTTCACCACCAGCTCGCCCCCCTTCTTCTGCTCGAGGGTGGCATGGGAGACCTGCTGGGTCATGGAATTCATCTTCTCCACCGCGTGGACGATCTGCCGGCTCCCCTCCGCCTGCTCCTGGGTGGCGATCCCGACCTGGGAGGCGATCTTGTTCATGTTCTCCACGGACAGCCGCACTTGGCGGCCGCCCGCCGCCTGTTCCTTGGTGGAGTCCGCGGCCTGGGTCATGATCTTCTTGATGTTCTCCATGGCCTGGCGGATCTGCTTGGACCCCTCCGCCTGCTCCCGCACCGCGCTCGTGACCTGGGTGGTGGCGGCCGTCATGTGGGTGACGGTCTGCAGCACTTCCGACGAGGCTTGCGACTGCTTGGAGGTGGCGGACGCGATCTCCGCCATGAGCTGGCTGGAGCGGGAAACGGAGTCGATGATGCTGCGCAGGGCCAGCCCCGCTTTGTCCGCGAGCAGGATCCCCTGCTTGGTCTCCGCCGCCCCCGCCTTGGCGACCTCCACCGCGTCCCCCGTCTCCTGCTGGACCTGACGCACGACATCCCCGATCTCCTTGGCCGCCTCCACCGACCGCTCCGCGAGCTTGCGCACCTCGTCCGCCACCACCGCAAAGCCACGACCCGCCTCCCCCGCCCGCGCCGCCTCGATGGCCGCGTTCAAGGCGAGGAGGTTCGTCTGGTCCGCGATCTCCTCGATCACCTCCAGGATGCGCCCGATCTCCTGGGAGCGCCGGCCCAGGCCCGTGATCACCCGGGCCGTGTTCTCCATGGTGTCGGAGATGCTCTTCATGCCCTCGATGGTCCGGGCCACCGCCTCCCCGCCCGTGCGCGCGTCCTCCGAGGCCTTGCCGCTGATCCGGTCCGCCTCGATCGTCATCTTGGCCACGTCGTTCACCGCCCCCGTCATCTCGGAGACGGTGTGGCTCGTGCGCTGGGCGGCGTTGCTCAGGGCCTCCGCGTTGCGGGCCACGGAGGCGATGAAGCTGGTCATGTCCTCCATGGTGGCGGTGGTTTCGTTGACGGAGCCGGCCAGGCTCTCCAGGTTCTTGGCCATCTGGTCGATGGAGACCGTCATCTGCTCGATGGTGGCCGAGGCCTCCGTGACCGTCCCCGCGAGGGTGGCGCTGGAGCGGGCCACCTGCTCGATGGAGGCCCCCATCTCGGTGACGGAGCTGCTGGTCTCCTCCACGTAGTTGGCCAGGCTCTGGGCGTTGCTGGCCACGGTCTGGATGGAGGCCGCCATCTCCTCCATGGAGGTGGAGGTCTCCTCCGCGGCCTGGGCCTGCCCTTGCGCCCCCTGGGTGATCAGCTTGGCGTTGGCCGAGATCTCTCCCGCCGAGGAGGCGACCTGCACCGACGCCTCCTGGATGTTGTCCACGATCCGCCGCAGGTTGGCCACCATCTCGTTCAGGCCCCGGGCCAGGGTGCCGATCTCGTCGTCGGTCTGGATGGCCAGGCTCTCCATGAGGTCCCCTTTGGCCACCGCCTGGGAGACCTCGGCCATGTGCTTCAGGGGCCGGAACCAGCGCCCGATCAGGTACCAGCCCCCGCCCAGGCCCAGGACCATGAGCACGCTACCGACGCCCAGGGTCTCCAGGGACTGGCGGCGCTGCTGGGCGGCCATCACCGCCTTGCTGATGGCGACCTCGACCCCCCCCTTGAGGGTGGGACCGCTGGGCGCGGCGGCCACCCCGAGCTCCGCCGCCATGTCGCCCCCCGCGGCGGCCACGTCGGTGGTGACCGGAGCCCGGAAAAGCATGACGGGCTCGCCGGCGGCGGTGGTGGTCTCCCTATCCTCGAAGGTCGCGGCGGGGGTGGGGGGCAGGTCGGCGAGGGGTGGGCCCTTTTGGGCGAGGATCACGCCCTTCTGGTCCCGAATCATGGCCGCCACCACGTCCGACCCCTCTCTCCCCCCTCCCGAGAGGGCCCCTTCCAGGAACTGGGCCAGGAGGGGCTTGTCCTCGGTGAGCACCCCGTACTTGCTGTTGTAGGCCAGGTTGCCCACGATGTAGCGCCCGCGCTTGAGCATCTCCTGACGCATGAGGCGCTGGCTGGAGAGGTAGTCGTAGGCCAACGACACCGACCCCACCACGATCGTGATGCTGGCCCCGAGGAGGGTCAACTTCGTGCTCACGGATTGCACACTCAGACGCATGCCCCCTCCTAGAAAACGCGCGCCGCGGCCCGAAGGGCGTCGGCCGGGATCTCGATCCGCAGTTTGTCCGCGATCTTCTTGTTGATCATGAGCTCCGCCCGCGGCACGAGGAGGGTGCCCCGCAGGCCCTTCTCTCCCGCCGCGAAGCGGGTCACGAGCTCGCCCACCTGCTCGCCGATGGAAACCGCGTCGGCGCCGCTGCTGGCGAGGGCCCCCTCCGCGACGAGGGCGGGGGAAAAGCTGAGCACGGGCTTGCCTGCCTTAAGGGTCTCCGCGAACAGGAAGCGCCGGGTCTCCGTGGCCAGGAGGAGGGGGTCGGGAGGCATCCAGAGCGCGTCCGCCGCGTCGTCGCCCTTGAGCAAGGCGCGCAGCGCCTGGGGAACCTCTTTCTCCGACGCGACCAAGCGCGGCACCATCACCAAGCGGACCACCACCGAGGCCTTTTGGGCCTCTTGCACCAGGCGACCCGACCCCTCCTCGCTGTAAATCACGCCGACGCGCACGCCCCGCGGGTAGACCATCCGGAAGGCGGCGAGCTGATTCTTGACGGGGATGGCGTAGGCCACCCCCGCCGCGTTAGGAAGGGCGAGAAGGCCGGCCTTGGCCGGGTCCTGGACCATGCAGTAGACCATCGTGGTTTCGGGGGCCAGATCCTTCACGAGCTGGGCGGCGAGGGGGCCCATGGCGACCACGATGAGGGGCTTGCCCTTGAGGGTGGCCAGCACCTTCTCGCCCTCCGTCCGGTCGCCGCGCAGGTCGTACTCGGTGAGGTTATGGCCGACCGCGCCCCGGCGCATAGCGTCCAGGGCGGGACGCCAGGCGAGCGTCTCCGTGCTTTTGAGGACCGCGACCTCCGCCGCCCCCAGCAGGGATGACGGCAGAAGGCAGGCCGCGGCCAGGGCCGCCGCGAGTCGCGGCATCGTCATGGATCTCCTTGTGGGCTCAGTCTTCTCACCTGTTGTTGCTCCTTCATCCTACCCCTCAGGCCTCTCCGGCCGGTGAGCCCGCAGCTTGGAGCTCGACGGCCAGGATCTTGAGGAGGTCCACGAGGATGATCAGCCGCCGCTCGAGCTTGGCCACCCCCCGGATGTAGTCCCCCCCTTTCTCCACCACCTCCTCGGGGGGGGCGTCGATGCTGGAGATCGGGATCTTGAGAACCTGGGAGGCGCCATCCACGAGCAAACCCAGCAGGCGCTCGCGGATCTTCACCACCACGATCCGGGAGGCGGGGGCGATCCCGACCTCGCCCAGGCGCAGCTTCCTCTTGAGGTCCACCACGGGAATGATGCGCCCCCTTAGGTTGATCACGCCCTTGATGAACTCCGGCGCCCGGGGCACGGACGTGATCTCCGTGACCCGCCGGATCTCCTGCACGAGTCTGACGTCGACTCCGTATTCCTCGCGGTCGAGGAAGAAAGTCGCGAGGTGCTCGGTGGCCTCCACGGCGGCCCGCTCCTCGCGGACGGGGGCGGCGAAGAATGAGACGCTGTGGGCGCGTGCCGGCGCCGCGGGGGCGGGCTCGGGGGGAGAGAGCGGCAACTCCGCGTCCACCGCGGCCGCGTCCTCCCGGGCCAGGATGTCCGCGGCCAGCCCGGAAGAAGGCAGCTCGATCCGGGCATGGGAGGGGGCGGGGGGGGCCTCCGAGGGGAAGACGATCTCCTCCGGAGGGGGAGCGGGCGGAGGTTCGGGCGGGGCGGCGTCGGCCGGCTCCTCGGAATCCGGGGGGGGCGTCGGGCCCGCGCCGTCCGCGCGGCGGGCCCGCTTCCGGGCGTCGGACATCCGGCCCATTAGCGTCCCGCCTCCACCAGGAAGTCCTGGGTCGAGGTCACCGCGGCCACGATTTCCTCGTCGATGAGGCCCGCGCCCCGTCCCATCCCCTCCAGCAGGGCCTGGGTGGCCAAGTGGTTGAGGACGCGCGGGATCCCCCCCGCCGCCTCGTGGAGGCGGTGGAGGGCTTGGTCGGTGAAGAGGGGCCGCGTCGCGCCTGCCACCTCCAGCCGGTGCTTGAGGTAGGCCTGGCTGTCCAAGGCGGAGAGGGGCGTGAGGTGGAACTGAGCCCCGATCCTTTGCGTCAGGGCCCGGTAGGAACGGTGCCGTAACCGCTCGCGCAGCTCGGGTTGGCCGACCAGCACCACCGCGATCAGGTTGCGGTCGTCGAGCTGGAAGTTGGTGAGGAGCCGGATCTCCTCGAAGGTGGCCTTGCCGGGGATGAGGTGGGCCTCGTCCAGGATGAGGAGGGCGGCCCGTCCCTCCCGCTCCAGGGCCAGGAGGCGCTCGTGGATCTGATCGAGCAGATCGCTTGAATAGAAGCGGGGGGAGGCCACCCCCAGCTCCCCCGCCACCGTGCGCAGGAACTGGCGGGGGGTGAGCCGGGGGTTCAAGATCATCCCCACCTCGTAGCGGTCCCCCACCCGGTCCACGAGGGCCCGCGAGAGCAGGGTCTTGCCCGCTCCCACTTCGCCCGTGAGCAGGGCCAGCTCCATCTCCTCCACCGCGTAGATGAGCTGCTCCAGCGCCTCCTCGTAGACATCGTTTAGGAAGAGGTAGCGGGGGTCGGGCGTCTTGCGGAAGGGCTTCTCGCGTAGCCCGTAGTAGGCCTCGTACATCTCAGGAGCCCCCGGCCAGGGCGGCCGCGCCCAGGGCGCTCTTGCGCTTGCCCTCGAAGAGCGCGGCCACGTCCAGGATGAGAACGACGCGGCCGTCCCCGAGGATGGTGGCCCCCGCCACCGCGAAGGTCACGCTCGTGACCGTGGGGTCCAGGGCCTTGATCACCACCTCCTGCTGCCCTTGGAGCCGGTCCACGGCCAGGCCCAGCCGTTTCTCTCCGCGGCCCAGGATCACCGCGTAGCCGCCCTCCCGACCCGCCTCCGGGGTCCCGCCGAAGAGCTCGCCCAGGTGCGACAGGGGGATGATCCGCTCCCGCAACCGCAGGGTGTCACGGCCGTTCATGCGGGTGACGTCCTCGGGCCGGAACTTCAGGCTCTCCACCACCGAGCCCAGGGGGATGGCGTAGGTCCGCCCGCCCTCCTCCACCATGAGGGCGGAGATGATGGCCAGGGTCAAGGGGAGCTGGATGATGAACTTGGTCCCCACCCCGGGGACGGTCTCCGCCTCCACCAGGCCGTTCAGGCGCTCGATGGACTTGACCACCACGTCCAGGCCCACCCCCCGCCCGGACAGAT
>DATMQU010000679.1:0-3461 GCA_035566715.1 Vicinamibacteria bacterium | reverse complement strand
CAATCGTTCATCACCTCCCGGACTATCGCGTTCCCCGTCGGGAGCGCGCATGGCGCCTATGGTCGACCCGGAGCGGATAGAATGCGCCCACCGTGACGACTCCGCATCCCGCGTTGGTTGCGCTCGCGCTCTGGGCGTCTCTGGCTGTGGTTGCTGCCGGGCAGACGCCGCCCTCCGAAGAGCCCAAGGCCCCGGCCGAGGTTCCCGGTACCGCCCCCCAGCAGCCCTGGCAGGGCTATGCGAGTGCGCTCGGGATCGCTGACAGCAACGTCAGCTTTGAGTCTCCCAACAGCCCGGGCGACTACGGCTTTTCCCTTGAGACCCGCCTGTCCCGCCTTTTCCGCAGTCGTCGCGGGCAGTTCAACCTGGACCTCCAAGGCGACGCGCTGGTCTACCGGGAGCTAAGCGAGTTCAACCACCTCGATGCGGCCCTTCGCTTTGCGGGGAACCACCAGTCTTCGCTCAAGCTGGTCTGGAGCTACGGAGGGAACGTAGGGTATCAGACGACCGACACCCTTCCCATCCTCATCGATCAGGGGCTTCAGCTTGTCCGCGCTCATGCCCTGAGCCTGGGCGCCAACGCCGGAATCGACTATCGAATCTCGCGCAACACGTCGCTCCGTATCGGTGGCCAATTCGAACGGATCAGCTTCGACACTCTCACCCTCGTGGACACGTCGTCCGCCGACGGCAGCCTCGCGCTCGCCCGCCGCTTGGGGCCTCGGGACGAACTGTCCCTTTCCTATGGTTATCGATATGCCGGCGGTGAAAACGTGAGCGACAGCATCCACGAACTGACTCTGCGCTGGAACAGGCCGCTCACGCGCAGATTCGGCTTCGACGTCGGAGGGGGGGAAGGGTATGCCCCGGCCTCGGTAGCCCACCCCCAGGGTCGATGGTTCATAGTCGGAGCGGCCGGCGCGCAGGGGCGAGTGCGGCGCGCGTTGCTCAGCGTCCGCATCAGCCGTGAGGCCGTACCCGCATACGGCCTAGGGGACATCCAACTGTCCGACATCTTGTCCCTCGTGCTGAGCGTCCCCGTTGGCCGCCGGCTGACCATCGTGGGCTCGGCCACGGGCGCGCGGAGCCGAGACCTGCACGGCAGCTACCTTCGCGAGACGAGCGCCTATGCCAACCTCTCGGCGGCCTTTCGGCTCGCTCGCCGCACTAGCCTTGCCCTCGGCTACCGTTACCGATACAACGATCCTATCGTCGCGGCTCCGGTCGACAGCCACCGCGCGAGTTTTGGCGTCGCCTACGGGGTGCCCTGACCGCCACCGGCCTCATCGAGCGCCCCGTCCTAGAAGCATGACCTTGACTGTGTGGAAGACGATGCCAAGGTCTAGGAACAACGACATGTGCTTGATGTAGTAGAGGTCGAACTCGAGCTTTGCTTCCGCGTCTTCGACGTTCGATCCGTAACCAAACTTGATCTGGGCCCATCCCGTGATTCCGGGCTTGACAGTGTGCCGCTCATCGTAGAAGGGGATCGCGTACCGGAGCTTCTCCACGAAATGTGGTCGCTCCGGCCGCGGTCCCACGAAGCTCATCTCGCCCCGTAGCACGTTCAGGATCTGGGGGATCTCGTCCAGCCGCAGCCGGCGCAGCCAGCGGCCCAGGTACGTCGTTCGCGAGTCGTGCCCGCTCGTGGCCCAGACGGGCCCCGTTCCCGATTCGGCGTCGATCCTCATGCTGCGCAGCTTATGGAGCCAAAAAGTCCGTCCGTGCTCGCCCACTCGCTCCTGGGAATGGAGGACGGGCCCGCGGCTTGTGACCTTGATGAGGAGCGCCAGCAGGGCGAGCAGCGGGCTGAGGAGCACAAAAACGAAGAGAGCGAGGCAGAACTCGATGGTCCGCTTGGCCTTCGGGAAGATCCTTGGTCTCCGGAAGCCGTCTGAGAACACGAACCAACTCTGCCGCAGGGTCTTGACGGGGATCTTGCCCGCGAGGCGCTCAAAAGAGCTCGCTGCATCTTCGACCCGGATTCCCGCCAAGCGGCATTGGAGAAGAGCGGTCACGGGCAGATGACCGCGGAAGTCGTCGAGGGCAACGACGATTGAGGTCGCCTTCTCCCGACGAACCACCGGGAGGAGGTCGGCTAGGGTCCCGATAACCGAGGGGTTGACGAGTCGGAGGCCGACCTGCGATGCGTGCTCACCCAGGAAGCCAACCACACGATACCCGAGCGCCGCCCGCCCCAGCATCTCCCGGGCGATTTGTTGGGCAAGCTGCCCGGTGCCCAGGATGAGAACCGTCTCCCGCAGGGCCTCGTGGTTCCAGGCGAGCAAGCCGAGGGACCGCCAGAGCAGGACTCCCGCGAAGGCAAGAGGGAGGTGGAGGATAAGGATGCCCCGACCCACCCGCAGGGCGGGGATGCACAGGTAGACCAAGGCGAGCGCGAAGGTTCCCAGCACGAAGGCTTGGCCGAGCCGCCGCAACATCTCGATCCGGTTCGAAGCGGGGAAGGTCTCATAGACGTCCGCGTAGTACAGGCACAGCTGGAACAAGAGCGCGCTCAAGAGCGCCTTCGGCACGAGCAATCGATAGTCCGCCGCTTCCGGGCCCAGCCGCATGTTCACGGCCAGGACGAGTGAGCCGCCGATGATCAGGGGATCGACGAGGACGCCGAAGGCCCGAACCAGAGACGCCCCCGGTATCGACGCCCACCGCACCGCCTACTCCTCGAGAAGGCGGTGGCGATTGGGGAGGATCTCGCGCTGCCCGTTCAAGACAGTTCCCAGGATGCGCGCGGTATTGAGCTTGCCCACCGCACGTACCAGGCTCTCCCGGGGGGTGTGGCCCGCGCGAACCACGAAGAGAAAGCCGTCGAGCAGATCCTGCAGAAGGGCTGCGTCGGGTAACGAAGATAGCGGAGGGCAGTCCACGATAACGAAGTCGAACTCTTGCCGGGCCGCGTGGAGGAGTGAAGCCATCCGCTTCGATCCGAGCAGCTCCCGGCGACCCAGGGGCGTCGCGCCCCGTGACAGCAACGCGAAGCCGGGTGGAGTGACCCAGCGCAGGGGAAGAGAGCTGTCGAAGCTCGTCAGCCACTCGCTGAGGCCGCTCGTGGAGGGCAACCCCAGGTTGCCTTCTATCGCCGACTTGCGCATGTCGGCCTCGATCAGCAGGACCCGCCGCTCTGGCTCGAGGGCCAGACCGAAGGCCAAGCCTATCGACAGTGTCGTCTTGCCTTCGCCGGCCGTCGCGCTGACGAGGCCGATGCACCGGGCGGACCTCGCGTTGTTGAGGTCGTGGAGCCTGGCTATGAGGAGCTGGATCTCCGCGCTGGCTAGCGTGCCCGTGGAGAAAACCGTGGCCGATACCGGACCCTCCGGTCGCGGGCTCACCTGGACCGTAAGATCAAACCGAGGGGTATCCCCGGGCCCAGGGGCGGAGTCACTCCTCACTGGATCTTGGTCCTCTCGGCCCGACGGTCCGGCGGGAATACGCCGAGGTCAGCA
>DATMQU010000678.1:0-2849 GCA_035566715.1 Vicinamibacteria bacterium | reverse complement strand
CAGCCCGGCAGCGATGCTAATGCCGCCCTCAGCATCATCGCCAACCTCGCCATGGCCAACCTGCGGCGGTTGCCCCCCGGCACCCTTCCCCCCGTCGTCCTCAAGTTCGATGCCTCCAGCCTACCGGTCTGCCTGATCACTCTCAAGGGCGAGGGACTCAATGAGACCCAGCTCCGCGACCTGGGCCAGTACACCGTACGTAACCAGGTGGCCAACGTCGTGGGCGCCTCCGTCCCCCAGCCCTTCGGCGGACGGTTCCGCCAGATCATGATCTACGTCGACCCCTTGAAGCTCGAGGCCCACCAGCTGAGCGTGATGGACGTGGTCCGCACCGTCAACGACAACAACCTCATCCTGCCCGCGGGGGACGTACGCATTGGTGCCGTCGACTACAACCTCTACACCAATAGCCAGCTCCCCACCACGGACGAGATCAATCGCCTCCCCCTGAAGACCGTGAACGGGGCCTCCGTGCTCGTACAGGACGTCGGCCGGGCGCAGGACGCGGAGCAGATCCAGACCAACGTCGTCCGCATCGACGGTCAGAAGTCCGTCTACCTCCCGGTGCTAAAGCAAGGAGGGGACACCAACACCATCGCAGTGGTGGACGGCATTCAGGCCGCGGTGGAAAACCTCACCGACGTGCCCAAGCAAATGGTGGCAAAGGTAGTCTTCGACCAATCGGTCTTCGTCAAGAAGGCGATCGAAAACTTGGTGCACGAGGGCGCCATCGGCCTCGTGCTGACCGGGATCATGATCCTGCTCTTCTTGGGCAGCCCTCGGGCCACCGCCGCCGTCTTCCTGTCCATTCCCCTCTCCGCCCTGGCTGCCTTGCTCGCCATCAATGCCGGAGGGGGTACCGTGAACACCATGGCCCTGGGCGGGCTTGCCCTTGCCTTTTCCCGCCTCATAGACAACTCGGTGGTGGTGCTGGAGAACATCTTCCGGCACCTCGAGATGAAGACCCCGCCGCGCGAAGCGGCGGAAAAGGGAGGCCAGGAGGTTGCGCTCCCGGTCCTGGCCGCGACTCTCGCAACCATGGTTGTGTTCTTCCCCGTCATCTTCCTGTACGGGGTGAGCCGCTTCCTCTTCGTGGCCCTGGCAGCGGCCGTCGTGCTCTCTCTACTCGCGTCCTATTTCGTGGCCCTGACCGTGGTCCCCCTCTTTTGCGCCAACCTGATCAAGAGCGCCCACCTCGTCCATGAGCACGCGGTGCCCTCTTCGCGGTCCCGCTTCCGGGAGGTCGTGGCCGGCTTCAATCGCTACTTCGAGAGGCTGCTTCGGTACTACGACCACACCTTGGCCCGCGCCCTCCAGCGACCGCACGCCACGGTAAGTGTCCTGGCCGGCGTCTCCCTTCTCAGCCTGCTCGCTTACCCCCTGCTCGGCGTGGCCTTCTACCCCCGCACGGATCCCGGGCAGTTCGTCCTCAACCTCAAGGCGCCTTCCGGGACGCGTTTGGAGTTGACCGAGCGCTACGTGGCGCGGGTGGAGGAGAAGATCCGCGAGGTCGTACCCCCCGGGGAGCGGGGCATGATCGTGTCCAATATCGGGGTCACCCCCGACTTCTCCGCTATCTACACGCCCAACTCGGCCCAGCACACCGCCTTCGTCCAGGTCAGCCTGGAGGAGGGTCACCGGGTGGGAAGCTATGAATACATGAATCGCGTCCGGGCAAAGCTGCAGCGGGAGATGCCCGAGGTGAGCGCCTACTTCCAGTCGGGCGGTCTGGCCGACGCCGTGCTCAACCTGGGACTTCCCGCCCCCATCGACGTCCAGGTCAGCGGGTTGGACATGGAGAAGACTTACAAGGTCGCCTTGGACGTGGCCAGCCAGGCGCGCAAGCTCGGGGGCGCAAGCGACGTGCTCATCCCCCAGGATCTGGACTATCCCGCCCTTCGCCTCGACATCGACCGTGAGCGGGCGAGCCTGGTCGGGCTCTCCCAGAAGGAGGTCGTCAACAACGTCATCACCGCCCTGACCTCGAACCAGATGATCGCCCCCAGCTTCTGGGTCGACCCCAAGAGCGGCAACGACTATCTTCTGACCGTCCAGTACCCCGAGAACAAGATCCGCTCCTTGGGCGACCTCAAGCAGATCCCGATACGGTCGCCAGGCAGCGCGGTCCCCACCCAGCTCGACGCCGTGACCCGAATCGCTCCCATCCAGTCCCCCACCGAGGTCGACCATTACCAACTTCGGCGAGTCGTCGACGTCTACGTGGCGCCCGCTTCCGAGGACCTGGGCCGGCTGAGTGCGGGCATCGACCGGATCGTGGGACGCATTCGCCTGCCGGAGGGGATCCGCGTGGACCTGCGCGGCTCCGTGCAGGGCATGCGCGCCTCCTTCCGCAGTTTCGGCGGCGGGCTGCTCCTCGCCGTGCTCCTCGTGTACTTGATCTTGGTGGCTCAGTTCGAGTCCTTCCTCGATCCCTTCATTATTCTGCTCGCCATTCCCCCCGGACTTATGGGCGTCCTCCTCATCCTCTTGGGCACCGGAACCACCCTGAATGTCATGTCCTTGATGGGAGTCGTGATGATGGTCGGTATCGTCGTCTCCAACAGCATCCTGATCGTGGAGTTCACCCGCAGCCTGCGCCGAGAGGGCGAGCCCTTGTCGAGAGCGGTGGCCGTCGCTTGCCGGATCCGACTCCGGCCGGTGCTCATGACGTCCCTGGCCACGATCATCGGGCTCCTCCCCATGGCCTTGAAGCTCGGCACCGGGGCCGAGGCCTACGCGCCTTTGGCGCGCGCGATCATCGGCGGCCTGCTCGTATCGGTGGTGGTGACGGTGTACCTCGTCCCCGCTGCCTACCTCATCTTCCATCGGAAGGAAGAGCCGGCGTCCCT
>DATMQU010000677.1:0-4655 GCA_035566715.1 Vicinamibacteria bacterium | reverse complement strand
GAAGAGCGGGCGGCCGTCGGGCCCGGGCATGTTCCAGGGCAGCACGGGGAGGGGCGGTGTGCGCGGGATACCGAGGAGGGTGGCCCCTTCCAGAACGTAGTGGAACCGGCTCTGGATCGTCGCCACCTCGAAGCCGGGTATGAGGCGCGCGGCGAGCGCCGCTACCCCCGCGCCGAGGGTCAGGGCCACCAGGGGGCCCGGGATCTTGCGGGTCACCCGGGGCCAGCCGATGAGGAGGACCAGGGTGAGCGATCCGATGACGACGTCCTCCAGCCGCGTGGTGGGGAGGGCGAGAGCTAGTGCCTCCAGCCGGTCCAAGTAGTGTTCCGGCGTCACCTCCACGGTCAGGCCCAGCAAGTCCTTGATCTGGAGCGTCCCGATCACGACGGCAATGCCGGCGGTGAAGCCGGTCGTGACCGGGTAGGGGACGAACTCGATCAGCCGGCCCATGCGGGCCAGGCCCATCGCGATCAGGAGAAAGCCGGCCATCAGCGTGGCGAGGAGCAGGCCCCCCAAGCCATAGTGATGGGAGATCGGGGAGAGGATCACCACAAAGGCGGCGGTGGGGCCCGAGACCTGGACCCGCGAGCCGCCCAGGAGGGCAATGAGCCCTCCGCCCACGATGGCGGTGTAGAGGCCGTGCTGGGGGGGGACACCGGAGGCGATGGCCAGGGCCATGGAAAGGGGCAGGGCCACCACACCCACCACCATTCCCGCCATGAGGTCGGCGCGGAGGCCGGCGAACCCGTAGCCCTCGCGCAGGCTCTGGAGCAGAGCCAGGCCGGGGCGGGGCCAATCCACCCGGGCCGGGCCAAAGGGGCGGCCCTTCATGCCCCTATCCCATCGATTGCGGCCAGCACCCGAACGGGGGTGAGAGGAAGCTCGCGCATTCGAGCGCCGGTGGCGTGGGCGACGGCGTTGGCGATGGCGGCCGCGGGGCCGTAGGCGGCCAGGCCGCCCAGGGCCTTCGAGCCCAGGGCGAACGCGGGGCCGGAGCCCGCGAGCAGGGTGACGATCTCGGGGGCGTCGATCGCGGTGAGGATCAGGTGGTCCCGAAGCGATCGGAACGTCCGGCCGCCCGTCCGGTCCGTGGGCGCCTGCTCGTGGAGGACCTCGCCCAGCGCGCGGAGGGCGTCGCCTTCGACCTGCGCCTCCACGACCCGCGGCTGCTCCACCGGCCCCACATCCAGGGCCTCGACCAGCTTCAGCACCCGCACCCGCCCCGTCTCCAGGTCGACCTCCACCTGCGCGAAGACCGCGACCCCCGCGGGGGGAGCGTCGGCCACGGAGTGGAAGGCCTCCGCGCCGATGATGGTGCCGTGGCGGATGGCGGCGAGGGCGATCTCGGCGAGGCTGGCCGCCGCTCCGTCCCCGGCCCGCACCCATCCGTCCTCCACCGTCAGGTCCCGGGCGTCCCGGCGCAGCAAGCGGGCGGCGGTGGCGCGGATCTGCTCGAGCAAGAGTTCCGCCGCCCGGTGCACCGCGCGTTCCGTGGGCTGGGGCGTGGGAGCGGTCGCGCCGGGGTCGAAGGGGGAGGCATCCGTGTCCGGGGCCTGGAGCACGACCCGGTCGATTGCCACGCCCAAGCGGCGGGAGGCGGCCTCACGATAGATCCTCTCCGCCCCCGCCCCCAGGGCGGCTGGGCCCACCGTCAGGCCGAAGGAGCCGTCCTCGCTCATCTTCAGCGCGGCGACGCCCCGTTCCCCGCCGGATCGGGAGGGGGCGTGGCGGGCGAGGGCCAGGCCGATTCCACGTCGCAGGGGTCCCTGCCCCGCGGAAGGCCTCCCCTTGCGGCTCCACTCGATCGCCCCCGCGCCCAAGCGGGCGGCCTCGACCAGGCGGGAGCCGGGCGCGATCTCGCCCGCCCCCCCGAGCGCCTCCACGATCGCCGCTTTTTCTCCCGGCGTGGCCTGGTTGCGCAGACGGAACTCCAGCGGATCCTCGCCGAGCGCGGCGGCGATCTCGTCCACGTGGCTCTCGAGGGCAAAGAGGCCCGCGCCCCCCGGGAAGAGCCCCCCGGGAGGCAGGTGGGTGCGGAGAGCCCGGCCCTGGAAACGGGCGCCGGCGGCGTGGTACAGGCCCAGGGTCTCCCGCCCCGTCTCGCGCAGGCCCTCCGCGGCCGATCCCCGTCGCGCCCCCACGTTCTCCAGGACCCGAACCTCGATGGCGCTGATCCTTCCCTCCTTCACACCCGTCTTCAGGGTCAAGTCCTGAGCGGGCCGCGCGCTGGTGGCGGTCAGCTCCTCCTCGAGCGTGTGCATGAGGCGGACCGCTCGTCCCGTGCGCAGGGTGATGAGGGCGCAGAGGTCTTCCACGATGACATCGTGCTTGCCTCCCAAGCCGCCCCCCACGCCGGGGGCGATCACCTTGATTCCGGCCGCGGGCATACCCAGGAGGGCGGCCAGGCTCCGCCGCACCTGGAAAGGGACCGCGCTCGAGGTCCGGACCACGAGTCGCCGGTCGGGATCCAACCAGGTGAGGGCGACGTGCGGCTCGATCATTCCCGCTAGCCCGGGGGCCACGCGATACGTCGCCTCGAACACCCGGTCGGCCTCGGCGAAGAAGCGGTCGATGTCACCCACCTCGAGTTGGACCTCGCCCGCCAGGTTGCCCGGCCCCTCGTGAACCAGGGGGGCCCCGGGCTCCCCCGCCTTTTCCGGGTCCAGCACCGCGGGTAGGACCTGGTACTCCACGCGAATGGCCTCGGCGGCGCGGTAGGCCACGTCCGGGTCCTCCGCCGCCACCACCGCTACGCGATCGCCCACGAACCGCACCGTCCGATCCAGGATGGGAGGGGCGGACCCAGGCGGGGAGAGGTCTTCGGCCGTGAGCACCAGGACCACCCCCGGCAAGGCCCGCGCGGCGGAAGCGTCGAAGCGGACGATCTGGGCGTGCGCGTGCGGGGAGCGAAGCACTCGCGCATGGAGCAGGCCGGGGAGGAGGACGTCGTCGGCGAAGCGGGCGGGGCCGGCGGAGAGGGCGACCGTCACCCGCCGTTCTCCCCCCCGGAGGAAGCGGCGCGGAGTACGGCCTCCACCGGTTTGACGTACCCCGTGCAGCTGCAGAGGCAGCCGGCGAGGGCGTCCCGTACCTCGCCCTCGTCGGGGTCGGGAATCGCATCCAGGAGGGCCTTGGCCGAGAGCTGCATGGCGCTCGTGCAGAAGCCACACCCCGTGGCCCCCGACTCTCGGAAGGCAGTGGGCAAAGGGTGGGGCCCGTCGGCCTGACCCAGGCCCTCCACGGTCTGGACGCTCCGGCCCTGGGCCCCCACGGCCAGCTTCAGGCAGGCGTTCACGGGGCGCCCGTCCAAGAGCACCGCGCACGCCCCGCAGTCCCCGGTCTCGCATCCGAGCTTGGCCCCCTGGAACCCCTGGCTCCGGAGGAGGGCGACGAGGGTGGTGCGCGCCTCCACCTCCGCGCGCAAGGGATGGCCGTTCACGGTGACCTCGATGCGCCCCGACGTGAAGTAGGGCAGGGTGGTGGGGGCGCGTTGCGGCAGGCGGGGCCGGAGGCGGG
This sequence comes from Vicinamibacteria bacterium, assembly GCA_035566715.1. Classification (GTDB taxonomy): domain Bacteria; phylum Acidobacteriota; class Vicinamibacteria; order Fen-336; family Fen-336; genus DATMML01. The sequence continues at coordinate 1,139 of DATMQU010000677.1, read as the reverse complement.
GGATCTCGAGGGGGGAACGCCGGCGGGCTTGGGCCACCGCCCGCCTTAGCGCGCGCAGGGTCAGCACGCGGGCCGCCCGCCGCCGGTAAGCGGCGGACACCTGGGCGTCCTCGCGGAAGGGCGCCCGCGCCACCACTTGGTCCACGCACCGCACGAGCGCCTTCTCGTCGCCGCCCGTCCGTTCCACGTAGGCCTCCGCTTCCAGGACGCGGGCGGGCCGAGTCTCGAGGCCGGTGAGGGCGATGCGGGCCCGGGAGCAGTTCTCGCCCGCGAAGGTCACGGTGGCGGCCACGGACAGCAGGGGGGTGGCGGAGGGCGCCACCGCCAGCCGTTCCAGCGCCGCCCCGTCCGGCGCGCCCGGAATCACGATGGCCTGCACGATCCCGCCCCCCACCAAGTCCTCCGCGGGATTGCGGAGGAAGCGCAGGGCCGGGCTCTCGCGCGACTCCTGGGGGTGGGCCACGACGTAGACTGCGTTCAAGGCGAGGAGCGCGGCGACCACCTCGGAATCCCGGTCGCCGTTGACCGACTCTCCGCCCAGGGTGGCCATGCCGCGGATCATGCGCGAGGCCGACTGCGCGCGGCAGGCGGCGGGGAGCAGGCCGCCGGTAGCGGGGTAGGCGAGGGGGGAGTCTATCGCGTCCTGCAGGGTGGCCATGGAGCCGAGCACAAGGTCCTCATCCTCGGTCTTCATGCCCATGAGGTCGAGGGCGGAGAGGTCCACGATGTTCGGGACCTCCGCGCTGGTGGCGAGAAGCCGCGTCCCCCCCGCCAGGGGGACGGCCCCCTGCGCGACCAGGCTCATGGCCTCCTCCAGGCGGGTGGGCCGGTGGTAACTACGGATGCCTCGGGCCAGCATGAGCGGGGCTAGTCTAGCCTTTCTGGAAGTAGTCGCGCCCAGTGGCTCGGGAGGCGGACCTCAGCAGGGCTTGAGATATCGCCTCCACTCGCTCCACGAGGACGGGCACGTCCATGCCCACCACTTCTGCTCCTTCGACCACGATCCGGCCGTTCACGATCACGGTGTCCACCGGCTCGGGGAAGGGCGAGAAGACGAGGGCGGCGAGCACGTCGCTTCCCGCCCCCGCGTAGGAGAGCCGGCGGGTGTCGACGAGGACGAGGTCGGCCGCCTTGCCCGG
>DATMQU010000676.1:0-7518 GCA_035566715.1 Vicinamibacteria bacterium | reverse complement strand
CCTTGACCGCGCTCACTCCCGCCGCCACCAGTTCGGCCGCTCCGTCGTGGGTGCCCACGTTTCCCGCGATCAGCTCCAGTTCGGGGAAGCGCTTCCTGAGCGCCTCCACCGTCTCGCGCACGCCCTTGGTGTGGCCGTGGGCCGTGTCCACCACCACCACGTCCGCCTTGGCCTCCGCGAGCGCGGCCGCGCGATCGAGGACGTCGGGGGTGACCCCGAGCGCGGCTCCCACCCGCAGCCGGCCCAGCGCGTCCTTGCAGGCCCGCGGGTACTTGATCTGCTTCTGGATGTCCTTGACCGTGATGAGGCCCTTCAGGTTGAAGTCCTTGTCCACCACCAGGAGCTTCTCGATCTTGTGCCGGTGCAGGATCTCTTTGGCTTGCTGCAGGGTCGTGCCTACGGGGACGGTCACGAGGTTGTCCTTGGTCATGAGCTCCGAGACGGGCAGGCTGGTGCGGGTCTCGAAGCGGAGGTCGCGGTTGGTCAAGATCCCCACCAGCTTGCTTCCCACCGTGACGGGGACCCCGCTGATGCGGTACTTGGCCATGACCGCGAGCGCGTCCTCCACCCGGGCCTGGGGGGCCACCGTGACCGGATCCACGATCATCCCGGACTCGGACCTCTTGACCTTGTCCACTTCCGAGGCCTGGGCGGCGATGGACATGTTCTTATGGATGATGCCGATGCCCCCCTCCTGGGCCATGGCGATGGCCAGGGGGGCCTCCGTCACCGTGTCCATGGCCGCCGATATGATGGGGACCTGGAGGGCGAGATTGCGGGTCAGGCGGGTGGTCACGTCCACCTCGGAGGGCAGCACCTCCGATCTCTGGGGGACGAGGAGCACGTCGTCGAACGTCAGGGCCTCCGGCAGTCGCTCGTCGAGCATCTCGTTCAATTCCCCCCGTGACACCGCTTGTATTTCTTGCCGCTCCCGCAGGGGCAGGGATCGTTCCGGCCCACCTTCTTGCCCTCCCGCCGGTAGGTCTGCACCTCGTCCCCCCCGCCCTGCGCCTCCCGGGGTTCCCCCCGCGCGAAGGCGGAGGGAGCCTCGGTGGGGTCATTGAAGCTCAGGTTCCGGGGGAGCGCGCCTCCGCCGCCGAGACCAAGACCATCCCCGCCCCCGAGGGGCTCGCCCCCGGAGGGAGTCCATCCCCGCGGCCGTTGTGGTCGGGGCCGTCTCGCGGGTGGCGGCTCTTCCTCTTCGCCCGGCCCTTCCTTTACCGGCACCGGCTGGTAGAGGAAGATCCAGCGCAGGATCTCCTCATCGATCCGGTCCATGAGGGCCTGGAACATGTTGTAGGATTCCTTCTTGTACTCCACCAAAGGATCGCGCTGGCCGTACCCGCGCAGCCCGATGCCCTCCTTGAGGTGGTCCAGGGAGTAGAGGTGGTCCTTCCACTGCGTGTCCACGATCTGGAGCATGATCATGCGCTGGTGGAAGAGCATCAGCTCCGGCCCGACCTGGCGCTCCTTCTCCTCGTACTTGGCCTTGATCCGGGCCTCCAGGCTCTCCGCCGCCTCCGTCCGGCCCAACTGCTCAAGCTCCGCCAGGCTGGCCTCGATCCCGTAGGTCTCCTTCAAGGCCAGGCGTAGGCCCTCCAGGTTCCACTCCCCGGGGTCCTGCGTCTCCCCGCAGTAGTTGTCCAGGTACCAGTCCAGGACCTCGCGCGCGAGGTTCACCACGTAGGCGCGGGTGTCCTTTCCCTCCAGGACCATGCGCCGCATGTCGTAGACCGCGGTCCGCTGCTTGTTCATGACGTCGTCGTACTCGAGGAGGTGCTTGCGGACCGCGAAGTTCTGCGCCTCCACCTGCTTCTGGGCCCGCTCGATGGAGCGGGTGACCATCCGGTGCTCGATGGGCACCCCCTCCTCCATGCCTAGCTTCAGCATGAGGCCGCTGATGCGGTCGGAGCCGAAGATGCGCATGAGGTCGTCCTGCAGGGAAAGATAGAACCGCGAGGACCCGGGGTCCCCTTGGCGGCCGGCCCGGCCCCGGAGCTGGTTGTCGATGCGGCGGGCCTCGTGGCGCTCCGTGGCCAGGATGTGCAGGCCCCCCAGGGCTACCACCCGCTCGCGCTCGTTGGCCTCCAGGAAGGAGTCGACGGCGGTGAACTCGCGGGAGGCGGCGATGCCGTCGATGGCCGCTCTCAGGGGATGCACGCCCAGGAAGTCCACCGGCTTCTCGATCTGGGGGTAGAAGGCGCGGGCGATCTTCTCCTTGGCCGGCCGGGGCAGCACGCGAACCGTGTCCAGGTAGGCCCGGAGGGCGGAGCCCTCCGGGGCCAGGTTGAGCAGGGCCTGGACGGAAGGGTGGTCGGGGGCAAAGGAGGCCAGGATTCCGAGGTAGCGACGGGCCAGCGTTTTGCGGTCCTCCGCGGAGGGCTTGTGGTCGGCCAGCGCCTTCTTGTACTCGGCCGCCATCTCCCCCAGGGCCTGGTCCGTGGCCGCCTGCCTCTCCTCGGGTGAGGACTTCTCGGGCTCGATCTCCTTCTCCAAGATGATGGCCTTGATGCGGTGGTCGGGCACGCCCCCCAGGATGATGTCGGTGCCCCGCCCGGCCATGTTGGTGGCGATGGTGACCGCCCCGAAGCGGCCCGCCTGGGCCACGATCTCCGCCTCGCGCTCGTGGTACTTCGCGTTCAAGACCACGTGCTTGATCCCCGCCCGCTTCAGCAGGCCCGAGAGATGCTCGGACTTCTCGATGGAGATCGTGCCCACCAGCACCGGCCGCCCGGAGGCGTGCAGCTCCTTGATCTCGTTGAGCACGGCGTCGAATTTCTCCGGCTCCGTCCGGTAGACCACGTCCGGGTTCTCGACCCGGATCAGGGGCCGGTTGGTGGGAATGACCAGGACCTCGAGCTTGTAGATCTTGTCGAACTCCGGGGCCTCGGTCTCCGCGGTGCCGGTCATGCCCGCCAGCTTCTTGTACATCCGGAAGTAGTTCTGGAAGGTGATGGTGGCGAGGGTCTGGTTCTCCCGCTCGATCTTGACCTTCTCCTTGGCTTCCACCGCCTGATGCAGCCCGTCCGACCAGCGCCGGCCGGGCATGAGCCGGCCCGTGAACTCGTCCACGATCACGACCTGGCCGTCGTTGACCACGTAGTCCACATCGCGCTGGAAGAGGGTGTGGGCACGCAGGGCCTGGTTGACGTGGTGGAGGACCTCCATGTTGGAGGGGTCCCAGAGGTTCTGGACCCCGAGCAGGCCCTCCGCGTGCAGCATGCCCTGCTCGGTGAGGGTGACCGTCTTGGCCTTCTCGTCGACGATGTAGTCCCCGGTCTTCTCCAGCTCCGCCCGCTCCTCGGCCTTCTTGTCGCCCGTGATGCGGGCCCCCGGCTTCAGCTTGGGCACCACGCCGTTGATGCGGTAGTACTTGTCGGTGGATTCCTCCGCGGGGCCGCTGATGATGAGGGGGGTGCGGGCCTCGTCGATCAGGATGGAGTCCACCTCGTCCACGATCGCGAAATGATGCCCGCGCTGGACGTAGCTGCCGAGGTCGAACTTCATGTTGTCGCGCAGGTAGTCGAAGCCGAACTCGTTGTTGGTGCCGTAGGTGATGTCGGCCCCGTAGGCCACCTGGCGCTCCTCGTCGCCCAGGTGGTGCTGGATCACCCCCACCGTGAGGCCCAGGAAGCGGAAGATGCGACCCATCCATTCGCTGTCGCGCTTGGCCAGGTAGTCGTTGACCGTAACCACGTGGACCCCTTGGCCGGCGAGGGCGTTGAGGTAGACGGGCAGGGTCGACACCAGGGTCTTGCCCTCGCCCGTCTTCATCTCCGCGATGGTGCCGCGGTGGAGGACGATGCCGCCTATGAGCTGCACGTCGAAGTGGCGCATGTTGAGCACGCGCCGGCCCGCCTCGCGCACGACCGCGAAGGCCTCGGGAAGCAGGGCGTCCAGGCTCTCGCCCTTCTCCAGGCGGCCCTTGAACTCGGTCGTGCGGGCGGCGAGGGCGGCGTCGCTCAAGCCGAGGAGGGACGGTTCCAGTTCAGAGATCCGCTGCACCAGGGGTCGGATGGCCTTGAGCTCGCGCTCGTTCTTGGTGCCGATGATCTTGGTGAGGATCGCGTTCAGCAATGAGCCTCCACGGTCACCCCCGGAGAGAGGGCGGATCCAGCGGGGGGAGCCGATGCTGAGCCGCTCTCGGCCCCACTATAGCCCAACAGAATAACAGGGCGGCCCCGACAGGGTCAAACCCCGGCGGGCGAAGCGAATAGGAGGGCGATGGGGCTGGCCGCGAAGGGAGCGCGCTTCCGAGAGGGAGGGGAGGTCCGGGGGTTCCTGGCGCCCGCCCGCCTAGCCAAAGCTCCGATACTCGTCCAGGATGAACTGGATCGGGTTCTGGGCCTGATCACGGACCCAGACCTCGTAGTGCAGGTGGGGGGCCGTGGACTTGCCTGTGCTGCCCACGAAACCGACGACGTCCCCCCGCCGCACGCGCTGCCCGGGCCGGGCGTTGAACCCGGCCAGGTGAGCGTACCGGGTGAGGATTCCGAAGCCGTGGTCGATCACGAGGGCGTTGCCGTAGCCGCCACTGGGGTGCGCCGAAATCACGAGCCCGTCGGCCGGGGCCTGGACCTTGGTGCCCAGAGGGGTGGAGATGTCGATACCGGAGTGGAAGTCCTTGAGCCCGGTGAAGGGATCCAGCCGGTTGCCGAATGATGCCGAGAGGTACCCGCGAACCGGCCAGATCGACGGGGTCGAGGCTAGGAGGACCTTCTGGTCCTGGTAAAACTCTTCAAGCCGGGAGGACCGCTCCGTCAGGTTCTCGACGTTCCTCTCCATGGCCTGCATGGACAGCGACGGCTCGATGGCGGGAGCGGTGGACTCCAGGCTCGAGACGCCCCCCACGCCTCCCAGCTTGGCATCGGGCAGGCTCGGCTCGAGACCGGCCATGACCCCGAGCTTCATGACCATATTCTGAAGGGTGAGCAGCTTGGCCTGGAGCTTGCCTGTATTCTGCTCGTACGCCTGGGCCTTGGTGGTCAGGGCGAGGTTCTCCACGCGCAGGCGGCGCAGCTCCGCCACCTCCACGTTTATCAAGGTGTAATGGGCGAGGATGCCGACGAGAGCCAGGGCCAGAACCGTGGCCGCCCCCAGTACCCATTTTGTGAGGCGAACCGAAATCTGGAATTTCCGAAACCGGGCCTTGGCGTGCGGAACCACGATGAGGGTGTAGAACTCGTTAGCCATCTCTGCTCCGACCGTTCTCGGGGCCCTGTACGCAGGGCCGCCCAAACCTTAGGTCACCAGACGTTACACGCCATCCCTGGCTTTGTGCAAAAGGCCACGAAGGCTAGCACGGGAGAATAGGCCGGTCAAGGCTATTCTCCAACTCCTTGAAGGAGATGCCTCGTTTCCGTATCCGAAGTGCAACATCTGTGATAGCGGTCACGTTCTCCGGAGACTCGGCGCCGCCTCGGCGACTCCTCGGAGCGCCTTGACCGAACGCGACCCCCGGCAGCCCGGTTGCGACCGCGCAGAGGCTGCCCAAGGCCATTGGACCTGACTCGGCGTCGGTTCGTGTTTGCGTGGCATCCTGACTCGCCCACATGACGGGCGCTACGGCCAGGAGGGCCGGACGTTAAGCACGTGGAGCGTCGAGACCCCCGCCGACGTTTGGCGGACGCCGCGGGAAGCGTGAACGGCACTCTGAGGACGCCGACTCCGAGCGTCGGCCCCGTTCGCAGGAACGGGGCGGGCTCAGTTCTTTGAGCCAGTGGTCGTGTAGATGGTCAGCGTGTCCCCCGCGGCGATACGGCTGCCACGCAGCCCATTCCAGGTCTGCAGATCGCGGATCGTGGTGCCGTACTGGGAGGCGATGCCAGTCAGGGTGTCGCCGGGCTTGACCTTGTAGCTGATGCGGGCGGGCCCGTGCTCGGCGAGGTCCGCCGGGGAGGGCTTGACTGGCGGGGGGGCTACCTTGGCCGCCTGCCGGACGGGGGTGGCCTTGGCGCGGGGATCGATGGGGATGATCAGCTCCGTGCCCACGGCCAGCCGCCTCTGCAGAGACAGGCCATTGGCGTCGGCGATGTCGCGAGCGCGCACCCCATTGGCCTGGGCGATGCTGGCCAGCGTCTGGCCACGGGCGACCACGTGCGTCCGGAACTTGACGCGCTTCTCGGGCGGCAAGGCCTGAAGGCAGGCTTCGAGCGGCGCGCCCCGCCCCTCCGGCACCTTGAGCTCGAAGGTCCGGTTGGCGGGGGTCGCCAGGCGACGGAGCTCAGGGTTGAGCGTCTGGAGGTCCTGCAAGGGCGTCTCCACGCACTCCGCGATCACGCGCAAATCCACCGCTCCCCGCACGGGGACGCTCTCGTAGACGGGGACGGGCTCGGGGGAGATCTCGATGCCGTACTTCTCGGGCGCTTTGGCCACCACGATCGCGGCGTGGATCAGGGGGACATAGTTCCGCGTCTCCCGACGCAGCGCGCGGGTTCGGCTGAGCTGCCAGAAATCGGTCGTCTTGTATCGGTCGATCCCGCGCTGCACGACCAGCTCGCCCGCGTTGTAGCCGGCCAGGGCTAGATTCCAGTCCCCGAACATCGCGTAGAGCGCTTTCAAGTATGCCGCCGCGGCGCGCGTGGCCTTCTCGGGATCGCTCCGCTCGTCCACCCACCAGTCCTGCTCCAGGCCGTAGCGCTTTCCCGTGGCCGAGATGAACTGCCACACTCCCTTGGCCTTGGCCCGGGAGTAGGCCGCGGGCCTAAAGGCGCTCTCCACCATGGCCACGTAGGCCAGGTCCTGGGGGACGCCCTCCGAGGCCAGTACCTGCCGGATCCGAGGGAGGTAGCGCTGGCCACGGGAGAGGGCCGCCTCGAACCAGTCCCGGAGCCGGCCCTGGTAGAGCTCGACGCAGGACAGGACTTTGTCGTTCAGCTCCACCGGGAGGTCAAAGGCCTCGCCCTGGACCGCCTCCGTGGCCCGCGCCCGCGACTCCTCCGAGACGGGCTGCTCGGCCACGGGCAGGTCGCCCACGTCGTCGATCGATGCGGGCTCGGTGCGGGCTTCGGTAAAGCCGTCGCCGGCGGCAAAAGCTTCCATCTCGCGCAGGTGGATGACCTCGAGGGTCCGGCGGTAGGCCTCGCCCAGCCGGGCGCTGGCCAGAGCCCCGCCCGGAGCCGTCAAGTAGGTGTCGACGGCACGATCGAACTCCTCGCGGGCGCGGTTCAGGTGGCCATTGCCAGCTTCGGCGAGACCGGCGGAAAGGTGGGCGTCCGCGTCCGCGATCAGGGACGCAATCGGGTCAGGAGAGGGGCTGGCTTGGGCCCGGGGTGCGGCGGGAGGAGGGGAGCCGCCGTGGGCGCAGGCAGAGGCAAGAACCCCTGCCAGCACAACAATTTCCCACCTCCGGCCCCTCCACGATGGACCCACAGGCACCCTCCGGGCGGCGTGTCACCGGATAGTAGCACAGAGCGCTCAGGACTTGGCGGGGGGGGCTTCCGGCGCGACGAGGACCTGGGTCCCGGAGGCGGCGTCCCGGGCGGCGGGGGTCACAATGGCCCTGGAAGCTAGGCGCAG
>DATMQU010000675.1:0-5023 GCA_035566715.1 Vicinamibacteria bacterium | reverse complement strand
GCCCCAGTGCCCCGTTCACCCACAGCTTGTTGCCGGGGGGCACGTGGGTGCCGAGGGCGGTAGCGCGGCCCTGGTAGACCAGGCGCACCATGCCTGGCCGGTCGAGGGCGACGGAGACCGCCTGCCGGAACAGGGTCTGCTTGAGCCAGGCGGGCCGGGCGGAGACCGCCTCTCCCCCGCCGCCGGTCTCGTTGAGGTTGAAGAGGAGGAAGCTGTACTCGAGCCCGGGCCCTAGATCCTCGAGCCGGTATCGTCCGGGGGCGGCCTCCCGGCTCAGGACGTTGAAGTTCTCCGCCCCGATGCGGCTGACGAGGTCGGTCTCGCCGGCCTTGAAGCGGATGACCTGGGCGTCCTCGGTGGGGACGAGCAGGAAGACGATCTCGTCCAGATACGGCAGCCGGCCCCCCGCCCGGTCGACCTTCCAGTAGTGCGGATTGCGCTCGAGCACGAGCCGATCCGCCGGCCGGTACTCCTTCAGGCGAAACGGGCCCAGGCCGGCGATCTCGGGGGAAGGCGTGCCCAGGCCCCAGGCCTGGGCGAGCCGGCCCTCTCGCTCGGCCGCTTCGAGCAGATGCCGGGGCAAGATGGCCAGGCTGTCGAACAGCCGCTCCGCGGCGGCGTAGGGCTGCTCCATCTCGAGCTCCAGGCGGTACGCGTCCAGTTTGCGTACCACCACGGGCTTGCCGCCCACCACGAGCAGGTCGCGTTGGGGCGAGCCGTTTCGCTCATCGAGGTAGCAGCGGAAGGTGAAAACCACGTCGTCCGCGTCCAGGGGATGGCCGTCGGAGAAGCTCAGACCCCGGCGCAATTCGATCGTGTAGCGCCGGCCGTCGGGGGAAATGGTCCACGACCGGGCCAGGGCGGGGGTCGTCCTCTGAGTCTGCCGATCGATGTGGATGAGATCGGAGGTCATGCGCCCGATGACGTCCCGCGACGCGCTGTCCACGGCGGCCACGGGGTTGAGCGTCTTGGGCTCCGAGCGCAGGGCGAAGACGAGGCGCCCGCCGGGCCGGCCCACGTCGTGGTCGCTCTGGAGGAGGTCGGGAGAGGGGCCCTGGGCGGAGGCGAGTGGGCACAGCAGCACCCCCGCGACGGCCAGCCGAACCCGCACCGGCTCCTCCCTGCCCTGGAATCGCGGCGCGTCTCAGAGAGCCGCGGGTCCCGCCCGACGGCGAAGGGCCTCCGCCAGCGCGTAGTATGCGAGGAACACGGGGACCAGGGCAAGGCCCGGGACCCACATCCACCAATACGAAGTGAGGACGTGATAACGCTGCAGAGCGGCCAGCATGTTTCCCCAGCTGGGTACCGGCTCGCTCACGCCCAGCCCGAGGAAGGAGAGCGTCACCTCGGCCAGGATGTACTGGGGGACGAGGAGAGCGGCCTGGGTGAGGAGGAGACCGAGGGTCTGGGGCGCGATGTGGCGGCGAATCAGATGAAAGTCGGAGGCGCCGAAGCCGCGGGCGGCGAGCACGTAACTGCGCTCGCGCGCGCTGAGTACGACGCCCCGGACGAGCCGGGCCGGCCGAGCCCAGTCCACGAGGCCGATGACCAGCACGAGGAGCAGGAACGCCTGGGCGGGAGCGATGTGGAGCGGCAGGGCGGCGCGCACGGCGAAGAGCAGGTAGAGCCAGGGCAGGGCCAGGAACAGCTCGGCGCTTCTCATCAACACGGCATCGAGCCCATGCCCGTAGAAGCCAGCCAGGGTGCCCAGCAGCCACCCCAGGCCCAGGGACAGGACCGTGGCCAGGAGGCCCGCCAAGAGGGAGATCCGCGCGCCGTGGAGCAGACGCGAGAGCTGGTCTCGACCTAGACCGTCGGTGCCGAGCAGGAAGACCCGCGCGGGCTCGTCGACGCCAAGAAGACGCTTCCCCGTGGTCGCGGCTCCGGTCGCGTCGACGGCGGGAACGAGGAAGCGAAGGGGGTAGGGTTGGCGGCGGTCCTCCTGGTAGGCCTCCCCCGCTCCGCTCGGGTCGGCGATGGCATAGACAAACGGCCGGAGGTGGAAGCGTCCCTCCGCGTCGACGAAATGCAGCCGCGTCGGCGGCGCATAGGGCAGCGCGCGGGTCTGCTCGAGGGGCGCGTAGGGAGCCAGGAAGCCGGCGCACAGTGCCGCCAGATGGACGGTGGCCAGCGCGGCCAGCGCCAGCCCGACCGCCAAACGGCCCTTCACGCATCCTCGCTGCGGATGCGCGGATCGGTGGCGAGAAGCAGGGCGTCGGCGAGCAGATTGCCGGCCAGGAGGAGAAGCGTCGAGGCCAGCACGGGACCAAGGACGAGGTAGACGTCGCGGGCCAGGATCGCCTCCAGCAGCAATGGGCCCAGGCCCGGCCAGCTCGTCACCACCTCCACGAGCAGGGACATGCTGAGCAGCCCGGCCAGGGAGAGCCCGAAGAGCGAGATCAAGGGATTGGCGGCCGCGGGAAGGGCATGGTGGAGCAGAATCCGCAGCTCGGGTATGCCGTGGGCGCGGGCCGCGCGTACAAAGGGCGCGCGCAGCGTCTCCGCGACGCTGGCCCGTACGTACCGCGTGAGCACGGGCAGAGCGCCCAGGACCAGCGCGGTGACGGGCAGGACGAGGTGGGAGGCCAGATCCCGCATCCCCTCCCCCCAGAGCATCTGCTCGTGGCCGACCGAGACCATGCCCCCCGCGGGGAGCCATCCGGTTCGCACCGCCAGGAGCAGAAGGCCGAGGACCAGGACCAGGTCGGGCACGGCCAGCAGCGTGGCCGTGAGCCCGGCCAGGACCGCGTCCACCGGCCCTCCCCGCCGCGTGGCCCACCAGGCGCCGAGGGGGACGGCCAGGGCCCAGGCCAGGACCGTGGCCGTGGCCGTGAGCACCAATGTGTTCCGAGCCCGCGGCCACAGGAGCGGGCCCACCGGTCCCCCGTAGGCGAACGAGTATCCCAGCTCGCCGGTGGCCAGCGAGCCCAGCCACCGAAGGTAGCGCTCGGGCAACGGGCGGTCCAGGCCGTAGCGGGAGCGCAGCGCTTGCAGGGTGGCGGGCTCGATGCGGGGGTCGAGGCGCATCTCGGCGAAGAAGTCGCCGGGAGCCAGGTCGATCAGGACGAACGAGAGGACCGACACTCCGGCCAGGAGGAGGAGGCCTTGCCCCGCACGGCGGGCCAGCCGGGTCACGGTCAGGGCGTGGCCGCGGCCGGAAGGGAGGCCACGGCGGCGAGGAGCGCTTGCGTGTGGGGATGAGCGGGCTCGGCGATGATCCGGGCCGTGTCGCCCTGCTCCACGATCCGCCCTTGGAACATGATCGCCATCTCGTCGGCGAGCCGGGCCATGAGGGGAAGGTCGTGCGAGATGTAGAGATAAGTCAGCCCGTGCCGCCGCCGCAGATCTTGCAGCAGGCTGGCGATCTGGGCTTGGATCGAGACATCGAGCCCCGTGAACGCCTCATCGAGGATGAGCAGGCGCGGCTGCACGGCCAGCGCGCGGGCGATGGCCAGCCGTTGCCGTTGTCCACCGCTGAGCTCGAGCGGAAGCCGATCCGCGCACGCCGCGGGAAGACCGACCGCCTCCATCAACTCCAGCGCACGGCGGCGCCGCTCGCGGCGGTTGCCTCGGCCCAGCACCTGAAGCGGCTCGGAGATGATGTCGGCCCCGCGCAGGCGCGGGTCGAGGGCGGTGGCGGAGTCCTGCAGGATGAGCTGCACCCGCTCGCGAAAGGGGCGCAGGCGCCGGCCGTGCAGCGCCAAGATGTCGGCTCCCTCGAACCAAATCCCTCCGCCGGTCGGCTCCTCCAGCCGTGCGAGGCAGCGGGCCAGGGTTGACTTCCCTGAACCGGACTCTCCCACCAGGGCCAGATCGGTTCCGCGGGCAATGGTGAGATCGACATCGGCAACGGCCAGGACCGTCCCCCCCCCGCGGCGACCGCCCGGACGCGTGTACCGCTTGGTCAGGCCGCGGACGCGGATTAGGGGTTCCTCAGCCTCCATACTTGAAGCAGCGGACAAGGCGCCTCCCCGCCGGCCGGGTCGCCTCGGGAGCTCGCTCGGCGCACGCGGCCAGCCGGTCCGGGCAACGCGGTTCGAAAGCACATCCCCCTGGCAGGTGGCCCGGATCGGGCGCAGCCCCCGGGATCGGCACCAGCGCCATCCGCTCCCCGGAGGCGGCCGCCGAGGGAGGGCCCGGGAAGGCCCGCAGCAGGCCGCGCGTGTAGGGATGGAGGGGATCACGGAACACCTGGACCGGCGTTCCCGCCTCCACCAGGCTGCCCGCGTACATCACGTGGACGGTCTGAGCCAGCCCGGAAAGAGCGCCCAAGTCGTGGCTCACGAGCAAGAGGGCGATGCCGAATCGGCCCTGCAGCGTGGCCAGCAAGGCGCGCAGCTCGGCCTGAGTCGTGGAATCGAGCGAGGCCGTGGGCTCGTCCGCGAGCACGAGGGCCGGACGGCAGACCAGGGCCTGCGCGATCACCACCCGCTGGAGCTGCCCGCCGCTGAGCTCGTGGGGATAGGAATCGTGGATCCGGAGAGGCTCCTCGAGGCCGACGGCCGCGAGTATGGCCAGCGCCTCCTCCCGGCAGCGTGGCCCGCTCCAAGGGCGGTGGGCGCGAACGACTTCGGCCACCTGGACCCCCACCCGGAGGACGGGATTCAGGGCGAGGGCCGGCTCCTGGAAGACGATCGACACCTCCCCTCCCCGCAACCCGCGGAGCTCGTCCTTACCGAGGGCCCGGAGGTCGCGACCCCGGAATCGAATGGATCCCATCACCACTCGGGCCGAGCTGGGGAGGAGGCCGAGAATGGCGAGCAGCAGGGTCGTCTTCCCGCAGCCGGACTCGCCGAGCAGGCCCACCACCTCGCCCTCCTCGACGTCCAGGCTCAGATTGTTGACGACCACCGCGGGCTCGTTCCCGGTGGCGTAGTGGACGGTCAGGTCCCTCACCTCGAGCAGGGCGGGCACGGGGTGATCATAGGGCAGCCCGTGGGTTTGTGCCTGCGGCGGCGGCGGGAACGGATCCGGAGGCCGCGCGAGGTGAACCTACCCGATCCAAGCCGTTTGGCGCGTCCCC
>DATMQU010000674.1:0-5198 GCA_035566715.1 Vicinamibacteria bacterium | reverse complement strand
AGCGTCTTTTGGCCTTCCTCGGGCCGGGGGGGGGCTTCTGCGGCGGACCGATGTGGGGGGCAAGTTTCTTCAGCACTTGGCGCACCAAGTCCGGGTGGCCGCGGGGCCACCGGTCCTCGATATCCAGGTCGGTCACGGGCCGGTCGATTTCCGGGAAGCGCATCTTGATGAGGGTCTCGTGGCGGTCCTCGCGCTCGGACATGACGAAGACCCGATCCGCCCACAACAACAGCTCCCGCGTGAGGGGCACGGTGGCAAAGGGGGCGACGCCCGCGGAGCGCACTTCATAGCGGAGGTCTCCGGCGTAGAGATCCTCGGCGGTGCGGCTCCGGTCCACGTTGGCGGTACAAACGAACAAGAGACGCAGACGATCCAGGGAAGTCCTCCTCCAGGACGAATTGTAGTCGAGGGCTGGGCCTCCGTCCGCCCGCGAGTCTGCTAGACTCATCCAGGCACGGCCCATGAACACTGACCGCCTGCTGCAAGAAGTCGAGAAGCGCCTCGCCGACCTGGACGAGGCCCACCGCCAGGAAGTCCTGGACGCCCTGCGGGAGGAGATCGCTCGCGAGCGGCGCCGGGTGGAGCCCTCCCCGACCATGGAGTCCGAGCGCCAGAGGCGCGTCGAGGCCGAGACCCTGCGGGAGGTATTGGAGGCGATCAACCGGCAGGCCCGGCTGGAGGAGACCATCGAGGAGGTGCTGAAGCAGCTCTCCCGGATCGTGTCCTTCGACTACTGCGCGATCGGGCTGCTGGAGCCCGACGGCCGCTTCCGGATCATCGCCGCCCGCGGGGTGCCCGAGTCGGCGAAGGTCCTGGGGACGACCTTCAAAGACCCCCTCGCGGACGAGATCCGCGACCAGCGCCGGGTCCTCAACCTGGCCGACGCGGAAGCGGAACCACGCTTCGTCCCCGTTCCTGGAGTTCCGCCCGTCCGCTCCTGGTCCGGGATCCCACTGCTCGTGGAGGGAGAGGTCATCGGTCTCCTCAGCCTGGGGCGGGAGCGGGTCGACCCCTTCGAGGAGGAGGATCTGCACCGCGCGAAAGCGGTGGCTTTCTCGGCCGCCGCCGCCATCCGGAAGGCGCAGCTCCTCGAGCAAATCAGGCGCTACGCCACGCTGATGGAGCAGGTGGTGGCCATCGACCAAAAGGTCTTCGCGGGCGCAACCAAGGAAGAGGTGGCCCACTTGATCCTGGAGGGCGCGGGCAACGTCGGGAACTACACGGCGGGTCTCCTGATCCTGCAGAGCCCCCGGGGACCGGTGGTGGCGGCGGCCCGGGGGGAAGGCTTCGTGGGAACGGAAGGGCGGCTGGCGCCCGCGGAATTGGCCGCCAAGGCCGTTCGGCGTCTGGAGAGGGGCCGCCTGCTGGAGGTGGGCGAAGCCCTGGGCACCACGCTCCCCGCCCAGCAGCTGTACCTCGTCCCCTTCTCTACCCCGGAGGCCCACCTCGGGACCCTGGCCCTCTTGGATCCCAACGGTGCCAGCGCCGACGATCGGCTGATGGAATCGTACGCGTCGCGGGCGGCCACCGCCTACCTCTACGCCACGCGCGCCCGTCGCTGAGCGCCTCGTCGCGGGGGTGGGCGGGGAGCCTGTCTGTAAGCGCGCGTCTACTAGGTGTGCAACCGGGGCTAGCCCTTATTTCGGGCCGATGCGCTCGACACCCATGTAGGGGCGCAGGGCCTCCGGGATCACCACCGAGCCGTCCGCCTGCTGGTAGTTCTCGAGCACGGCGATGAGAGTGCGACCCACGGCCAGGCCGCTGCCATTCAAGGTGTGCAGAAAGCGGGGCTTGCTCCGAGGCTCCGGCCGATAGCGCAGGCTGGCGCGGCGGGCTTGGAAGTCCGTACAGTTCGAGCAGGAGGAGATCTCCCGGTAGGCCTCCTGCCCGGGCAACCAGACCTCGATGTCGTAGGTCTTGGCGGAGGAGAAGCCGAGGTCCCCCGTGCAGAGCACGACCACGCGGTAGGCGATCCCCAGCCGCTTCAGGACCTCCTCCGCGTCCGCCACCATCGACTCCAGCTCCTCCATGGAGCTCTCCGGTGTCGTCAGCTTGACGAGCTCCACTTTGTGGAACTGGTGCTGGCGGATCAGCCCCCGCACGTCCTTCCCGTAGGACCCCGCCTCCGAGCGGAAGCAAGGGGTGAAGGCAACATACCTCAGGGGCAGCGCGTCGCTTTCCAGCATCTCCTCCCGATGCAGGTTGGTGAGCGGCACCTCGGCGGTCGGGATCAGGTAGAGGTCCCGGTCCCCCGCCCGCGTCTTGAAGAGGTCCCCCTCGAACTTCGGGAGCTGGCCCGTGCCGGTAAGGGTTCCCGCGGTGACCAAATAGGGGGGGATGACCTCGCGGTACAGGTGGTCTCGGCCACGCCGGTCGTCCGCCAGTCGCCCCGTGTGCAGGTCCAGCATGAACTGGATCAGGGCGCGTTCTAAGCGGGCCCCCAGATCCCAGTAGACCGTGAAGCGCGCTCCCGAGATCTTGGCCGCCCGCTCGAAATCCAAAATCCCCAGCTCAGGACCCAGATCCCAGTGCGGCTTGGGCGGGAAGCCAAAGCGCGGCGGCTGGCCCTCCCGGCGCACCTCGCGGTTCAGGGAGGCGTCCGCGCCCACGGGGACGCTTTCATCGGGTAGATTGGGGACCCCGAGCAGGAAGCTCCGGAGGCCGTCCTCGACCTCCTGTAAACGGACTTCCAGGCTCTTGATCTCCTCCGAGATGTCCTTGAGCTGCTTGCTGCGCGGAGACGACGAGGGGTCCTGACCCGCCTTCCTCAGGCCGGCGATTTCCTGGCCGAACACCTTCTGGTCGTGCCGGAGGCCCTCCACCTTCTGGATGAGGGCGCGCCGCTCCCCGTCCAGGCCCCAGGGATCCGCCTCCCCCGGGCCCTGCCCGCGCGCCTCCAGCATGCGCAGGACACGCTCCTTGTTCTCCACCACGAACTTGAGGTCGAGCACGGCGGCGAGGATAGCATAGGGCGAGCGCGGGTCCGTCACAGGCCAGTCGCAGGCGTGTGGTAGCATCGATGACGCGATGATGAAGAAGATCAGAAAGGCCGTGTTCCCGGCCGCGGGCCTGGGCACGCGCTTCCTCCCCGCTACCAAGGCCCAGCCCAAGGAGATGCTGCCCCTCGTCGACAAGCCGATCATCCAGTACGTGATCGAGGAGGCCGTGGCCTCCGGGATCACCAGCATCATCATCGTCACCGGCCGGGGCAAGAACGCGATCGAGGACCATTTCGACGTCTCCTACGAGCTCGAAAAGCTGCTCGCGGAGAGGGGCAAGACGGATCTGCTGGAGCAGGTGCGGACCATCTCCAGCATGATCAACCTCTCCTACGTGCGCCAGGGGGAGAGCCTGGGTCTGGGCCACGCCGTGCTCGTGGCCCGGGATCTCGTGGGGGACGAACCCTTCGCGGTCATGCTGGGGGACGACATCATCGACAGCCCCGTGCCCTGCATGAAGCAGATGGTAGAGGTCTTCGAACGCCACGGCGGGCCCGTCATCGCCGTCCAGAAAGTGGACCGGCAGGAGATCTCGGCCTACGGTGTCATCGACGGCTCACCCGAGGGGGAGAGCGGCCGCGTCTACCGGATCCGGGAGCTGGTGGAGAAACCGAGGGTCGAGGACGCGCCTTCCGACCTCGCGATCATCGGCCGTTACATCCTGACCCCGGACATCTTCGACGATCTCGCAGCCACGCCCCGCGACGCGGGGGGGGAGATCCAGCTCACCAACGGGCTCCGCCGGCTCAAGGAGCGGCGTCCGATCTTCGGCTACCGCTTCGAGGGCATCCGCCACGACGCCGGCAATAAGCTGGGCTTTCTCAAGGCCACGGTCGAGTTTGCGCTGAAGCGCGACGACTTGGGCAAGCCGTTCCGGGAGTACCTGAAGTCCCTCAAGCTCTGACCGCCGGGTCGGGAGCGGTGGGCGCCACGGCCCCGCCAAAGAGCCTTCGGCCGCACCCATGAAAGCCTTGGGCGGAGTGGAGGGACCCCCCCGGGATCACCCGGGGGGGGTTAGGCTAGGCAGGTTTCCCGATTCCGAAGAAGGAGCGAGTCACTTCGAGGGGCTGCTGCCACTGGCAGAGCCGTCTTTGGATGTGGTTGATGCAGGAGTGCTGGACGAAGAGTCCTTGGAGCCCTTGGCCTCCGTAGCCCCCTTAGCCTCTTTGGGTTCCTTGGATGTGGATGAAGACGAGCCGTCGGCGCCCTCCCCACCCGAGGACTTGCGGGCGTAGTCCGTTATGTACCACCCGCTGCCCTTGAACTGAATGGCGGGGGCGGAGAGCAGCCGGTGAACTTCCTTGCCGCAGGTCGGGCAGGCCATGAGGGAGGGATCCGTGTACTTCTGGAGGATCTCGAATCGCCCGCACCGGGGGCATTTGTACTCGAAAAGAGGCACGAGCGGAATCACCTCCCGAACCCATAAATCGTATCATTCCCAGGAAGATAGGTCAAAACTCCCGCCCGGCGCGTAGTGGCTCCGCGCACCCGACCCACTACCGCCGGGGCGCCCTAATGGACCTCCGCCCAGTTCCGGCCGCGGCGTGCGTCCACCACCAGCGGCACTTCCAGGGACAAGGCCCCCTCCATCACGTTCCGGACGAGGAGGAGCGCCTCCCCCGCCTCCTTCTCCGGCACCTCCAGCAGCAGCTCGTCGTGTATCTGCAGGATCAGGCGGGAGGCCATGCCGCGCCTCCGGAGCTCCCTTCGGAGGTCGATCATCGCCTTCTTGATGAGATCGGCGGCGGAGCCCTGGACGGGGGTGTTCATGGCCTGCCTCTCCGCCTCCATCCGGACCTGGAAGTTCTTGGCCCGGAGGTCGGGCAGTCGCCGCAGCCGGCCCAGGAGGGTGCGCACGGTTCCCGTCTCCCGGGCGCGGGCGATGGTGTCGTTGATGAACTCGCGGACGGAGGGGTAGCGGTTGAAGTAAGCCTCGATGAACCCCTCCGCTTCCCTCTTCGAGATCCCGATGTCCTTGGCCAGGGAGAAAGCCCCCTTCCCGTAGAGCAGGGCGTAGTTGATCATCTTCGAGCGGCGGCGCTGCTCCTCCGGAGAGACGGGGGAGAAGGCGCCGAAGACCTCGCGGGACGTGCGGTCGTGGACGTCCTCCCCCCGTCGGAAGGTGTCGATGAGGGTCTGGTCCTTCGAGAGATGGGCGAGGATGCGGAGCTCGATCTGGCTGTAATCCGCGGAGAGCAG
>DATMQU010000673.1:0-4549 GCA_035566715.1 Vicinamibacteria bacterium | reverse complement strand
ACGATGTTAAAGCGAGGCGCGCCCGCGCCGCAGTGCGACCCTATCCGATAGTCGAAGCCCAGCTCGTGGATGGTGAAGCTCCGGCCGGTGCCCACGATACGGGCTACCGCGGCCGAGCAGTCCGGGGTGGGGCCATTCTTGGAGAGGAGCAGGCCAAAGCGCGGGTTCCTCTTGACCGGGTTGTCGCGGGGATCGACCGGGTTCGCGTTGGGCTGGCCCTCGTCGGGCAGCCCGAGGCCCCTCATCCAGGCCGCGGTCACGATGTTCGCGCCCGCGGGATACCCGGGCCCGCAGGCGCCGCGCGGCCCCACGAACACCGCGGGCACCGCCCGCAGACGGTCGACGTCGTCGTCCGCGTCGCTATCCGCCGCTTCGCCTGCCCGTAGTTCGGCCGCCACCAGGCCCGAGGGCAGGTGGGGGAGGTGATTCAGGTGAGGGAGTTGGGCCAGCTCATCGGGGGTCTGGCCGTGCGCGACCCCCGGGGTGACGACGAGAAAACCAATGGCGGCAAACATCATCGAGATCAGAACGCGTCCCTGGGGCATGAAGGACCTCCGCATGTCCGAGCGAATCGCTCCCGCTCCTCTTTGGGCACGTCCGCGCCGGTGGCGCGACGTCTCTCAATATAATAACCGGCTTCCTTTGGGCCAAGCGGCCCTCCTCACCGCCCGCGCCAGGCCGTGAGAAAAGCGGCGGCAAGGCAGGCCGTGAGGAAACTAGAAAAGATGGCCGGCACGGGCAGGATGATTGTCCAGGCTATCGCCGTGCTCGCGAGGGACGCCAGGACGAACGACGCGACCATCGGGCTGACCCGTCTCGGCTCGGTCTTGGCGAGCGACGCGAGCTGCCAGAGCAGGACCGCCTGGAGGAGGAGGGTGACGGTCAGGCTGTAGCCGAACCCCCGGTAGAAGTCCAGATACGTCCGGCTCACGCCGCCGAGGTCGAAGCGATGCGTCCTCATGGCCTGGAGCACGTCCGTCTCCCCCATGGGCGACCACTCTTGCGTGCCCCCCAAGGTGTGTCCCGCTGCGAAGAGCAGGGAGACAACGGAGGCCACGCGAAGCAACAGGGTTGTTCTCATGATCTTTGCTCCTCCAACCCGGCATCGGGAACCAGCGGCCCGCGAAGGCTTCCCCGTTGCCTTGGCGTTGCCGCGGATGGCGAGGCGGGCAGTATCATCTCGGGTCTCGGGGGCCCAAAAACCTCCTCACCTCAGGTCCGCGGTGAGGCAATCGATCACGCGGTCCCACGTGATGTCCTCGACCCGCCGCCGGCCCTCCTCGCCCATCTCGCGCAGGCGGGGGAGGGGGCAGGCCCAAAGCGAATCGATGGCGTCCGCGACCTCCTCCGGCCCGGGCGCGGCCACGAACCCGGTCTCCCCGTCGGTCACGAACTCCAGCGGACCCCCTGCGTCGCGGGTGGTCACCACCGGCTTCTTGGAGAGGAAGGACTCCACGGTCACGTAGCCGTAGTCTTCGTCGAAGGGGGCGTAGTAGGCGGCCCGGCAGCCCGCGTAGAGCTCGAGGAGCGTCTCCCCGGGGACGAAACCGAGCAGCTCCACCCTGTCCCCGAGGCCCAGGCGCGCGATCTGCTTCCGGAGCTCCCCCTCCATCGGGCCCGTGCCCGCGATCTTCAGCCGTGCGCCGCTCCGCGCCCGCTTCAGGGCGTCGAGCGCCAAGTCCAGGCGCTTCAAGCGCTCCAGCCGGCCCGCATAGAAGAGGTAGTCCCCGTAGGCCTCCGTGCGGTAACGGCCCAGGTGGTGGGGGGGCGGGTGGAGGGGCGTGCCGGAGAGGGCGTTGAAGCGCGAGAGACGGTCGGCCACGTTGCGCGAGATCGTGAAGACGGAGCGGCACTCGGAGAGGGCCGTCTCGTCCATGGTCTTGATCGCGGCCCGCACCTCCTGGTCCTCCGGGCTCTCCGTGATCGAACAATACTCGGTGCCGTAGAGGTCGTAGGCCTCGCGGTGCTGGTGGAAGAGCCAGACCACCTTGCGGGGGTGGCGCACCAGGTAGCTCGGGAACTTGGTCGAGATCACGAGGTCCACGGGCCGCCCGCTCGACTCCCTCACCTCCAGAAGCCGCCAGACCAGGGCTTGCCGCACCAGCTCGGAGACGGGGTGGCCGTGAAAGGGGATGTTGACCACGTCCACCCGGAAGCCGCGATGCTCCAGGTTGACCGTCAGCTCTTTGACCAGGATCTCCGCCCCCCCCAGGGTGAAGGGGGCCTGGACGGCGCAGACCAGAACCGTCTTCATCCGCGGGGGAGCCGCTCCTCCAGAAGCCGCAGTCGGGCCCGCACGTCCCGGAGCGCGGACTCCCCGCTCACGCGCCCGCGCTCCACCTCCGCGAGGACGAGGTCGATCCTCTGGATGAGGTCGTGGACATGGGCCACCAGTTCCTCCTGGAGGATCAGGTGGCGCTCGTCGATCTCCGCCAGGTGGCGGCCGGTGAGGCCGAGGACGGCATCGTAGTGGCGGTGGGTGGCCGCGAACCGCGCGTCCAGGTAGGCCAGGATCTCGTTGTCGAGCTGGACCTGGCGGGCATTGAATGCCACCTGGGCCTCCAGGCGGGCGCGGAGGAGCCTCGCCACGAGCCGGCCCCAGAGGCTGCGGGGCGGGGCCGGGGGCTCGGCCCGCCAGAGGGCGTTCACGGCGGCGGGATCGGGCGGGGGAGGTGCGGCCTCGGGTGCGGGGGCGGGTGCTTTCGGCAGGGGCTCCGGGGTGCGGGGCGGCAGGGCCGGGGGCAGCACGGTCCCCGGCTCGCGCTCGAGCAGCGCGCGCTCGCGCACCGCCTCCCGGACCCGGCGCAGCCTCTGCGCCAGGCGTTCCTCTTCCTCGTTCACCGGCCCCTCACGCGAGGATTGTAACCGGGGGGCCCCGGAAACCGGCACCCTGTCAGGCCGGCTTGCGAGCGAGCGCGACCAGGCTGGCTCCGAAGGGCAGGCCACGCCCCCGCGCCAGATGCGCGGCCTCCGCGAGCAAGGCCTTCCGGAAGGCCCACTCCAGGGGAGCGGGGAGGAAGCCCACGTCCGAGCCCTCCCGGCCGGTCAGGCGGTCGAGGGAGCGCCGCAAGGCCACGATCGGGAAGAGCAGGGTGTTGCAGTAGCTGATGCGCTCGACCTCGAGGCCGGCCGCGGTGAGCAGGGAGAAGACCTCGCTCCGTCGGTAGCGGTGTCGGGAGTGGACGGCCTGGTCGTGCGCGCCCCACAGCATGCGGAGGGCGGGCACGCGCAGGAGGAGGAGGCCGCCCGGGCGCAGCACGCGGACCAGCTCCCGGGTCGCGGCCCCGTCGTCCGTGACCCAGGCGTGGTAGAGCACGTCGAAGGAGGTGACGCAGTCGAAGATCCGGTCCGGGAAGGGGAGGGCCAGGAGGCTGGCCCGGGCCGCGCTCACCCCCCGGCGCCCGCAAAAGCGGAGGGCCTCCGGGGAGAGGTCCACCCCCAGGGCCCGGCCGCGCTCCCCGAGGTGGCGGAGGTTCAGCCCCGTCCCGCAGCCCGCGTCCAGGATGAGGGGCGGCCGGCCGTGGTCCTTGAGGCGGGCCAGGGGCGGATCGAGGAGGGCGAGGCCGATGGCGCGCATCCCCGCGTACCACCACTGGGTCTCCTCGGCCTCGAACATCCGCTCGTACTCGGCGGTGTTCACGAACGAGCTTGGTCGGAGGTGAAGTAGGCGACGACCCGCTCCAGGATCTCGTCCAGCTGGACGCGGGGCTCGTAGTCGATGAGGGCCCGGATCTTGGAGAGGTCGGGCACCCGGCGCTGCATGTCCTCGAAGCCCTCCTCGTAGGCGGTGTCGTAGGGCACGAGCACGATCTCGCTCTTGGTGCCGGTGCGGGCCTGGACCCGGCGCGCCAGGTCCATGATCGTGATCTCCTCGCGGTCGTTGCCGATGTTGAAGACCTCGCCCACCGCCCCCTTCACCTCCGCCAGCCGGATCAGGGCTCCCACCACGTCGCTGATGTAGGTGAAGCAGCGGCTTTGGGTGCCGTCCCCGAATACGGTCAAGGGGTGCCCGAGCAGGGCCTGCTTCACCAGGTTCGGGATGACCATGCCGTAGCGGCCCGTCTGCCGCGGCCCCACGGTGTTGAAGAGGCGCACCACCACCACGGGCAGGCGCTTCTCTTTGTGGTAGGCCAGGGCCAGGAACTCGTCGATGGCCTTGCTGCAGGCGTAGCTCCAGCGCCCCTTGCTGGTGGGGCCCAGCACGAGGTCGGCGTCCTCCCGGAAGGGGACCACCTCCCCCTTGCCGTAGACCTCGGAGGTGGAGGCCACGATCACCTTCTTCTTCTTCTTGTTCGCGAGCTTCAGGATCATCTCCGTCCCGTGCACGTTGGTCTCGATGGTGTTCACGGGGCTCTCGACGATCAGCCGCACCCCCACCGCCGCCGCCAGGTGGTAGACCACCTCCACCCGGTCCACGAGCTCGGCCGTGACCGGCTCGCTCATGATGCTCTCGATCGCATAGTGGAAGCGGGCCTGGCCCTTCAGATGCTCGATGTTCTCGATGGAGCCGGTGGAGAGGTTGTCGAGGACGTAGACCTCGTCGCCGCGG
>DATMQU010000672.1:0-3609 GCA_035566715.1 Vicinamibacteria bacterium | reverse complement strand
AACGAGAACGAGGGCCGCGAACAAAAGGAGCCCCACCGCGAGCACACCCAGGGTTCCCGCAATCGCGATGGGCAGACGCGAGCTCGAAGGAGGGTCGGGAGGGGGCGGGGCGGGGAGGGCCGCGGGCGGTTCCCTGGGGGCAGGGGCGCTCCCTCGAGGCGCCGTCTTCACCAGCAGACCCTGGTCCGCGGCCGTGCTCCAGTCCGCCGAGCCCCCCAGGTCCTTCAAGGCCTCCGCGAGGTCGGCGGCCATGGCGGGAGCATCGGGGTAGCGGTCGTCCGGCCGCTTGGCCACGGAGCGCGCCAGCACTCGGCGGAGTCGTTCCCACGGCCCCCCCTCGGGAATGAGGTCGAGGTTCGGGTCCTCCTGCACGATCTTGAAGAGGAGGGCGACCACCGTGTCCGCCTGGTAGGCCTTCTCTCCCGTGACCAGCTCGTAGAGGATGAGCCCCGCCGAGAAGAGGTCGCTGCGTCCGTCGACGCTCCTCGCCTGTACTTGCTCGGGGGACATGTAGTTCGGCGTCCCCACCACCATCCCCGCCGCGGTGGCGCCGCCCGCCAGGCGAGCCACGCCGAAGTCCATGATCTTCGCGGGGCGGCCGCGGGGCAGGAAGATGTTGGAGGGCTTCACGTCCCGATGCACGATGCCGTTTTCGTGGGCGTGCCCGAGCCCGGCCAGTAGCTGGAGCACGATGGGCAGGGTGACCTTGGGGTTGGGGCGGATCCCCGCCTCGATCGCCCGCTGCAGGTCCACTCCCTCCAGCAGCTCCAGGGCCATGAAGGGCGAGCCTTGATGCTCGCCCAGCTCGTAGATGGTGATGATGTTGGGATGCTGGAGGCGGCCGGCGGCCTTGGCCTCCCGCTGGAACCGTCCCCGGGCGTCGGCGTCGGCCTGGCCCAGAGACATCACCTTCAAGGCGACGTCGCGCTCGAGGGCCTCGTCGCGACCCCGGTAAACGACGCCCATGGCCCCCT
The DNA here is from genome assembly GCA_035566715.1 of Vicinamibacteria bacterium. Taxonomy (GTDB): domain Bacteria; phylum Acidobacteriota; class Vicinamibacteria; order Fen-336; family Fen-336; genus DATMML01. The sequence goes on along the minus strand of DATMQU010000672.1, from coordinate 2,635 downwards.
GCCCCAGGAGGCCCAGCACGCGGTAGCGCCCGATGTGCGGGGGCAGGGCCACGGCCGGAATCATATCGAAAACTCGATTCGCCCGGGGATTACCGGGCTTGACGCCGTCTCCTTGTCGCCCTAGGGTCGTTGTCGTGCGCGCGGTGGTGCAGCGGGTGTCCGAGGCTTCCGTCCGCGTGGAGAGCGAGACCGTGAGCCGGATCGGTCCTGGCCTTCTCGTTCTCCTAGGGGTGGGGCAGGGGGATGGGGAGGGCGACGCCGACACCCTCGCGGACAAGACGCTGAACTTGCGGATTTTTCCCGACGAGGCCGGGCAGATGAACCGGTCGGTCCTGGACCTCAAGGGGGAGATCCTGGTCGTCTCGCAGTTCACGCTCTACGGGGACGCCCGCAAGGGCCGGCGGCCCTCCTACCTGGAAGCGGCGCCCCCTTCGGTAGCGAGCCCCTTGTACGAGCGCTACGTGGCGGGCCTCCGACCGTCTGGCCTGCGGGTGGCGACCGGGGTCTTTGGGGCCATGATGGACGTGGCTCTCGTGAACCAGGGGCCGGTGACCCTGCTTCTGGACAGCCGCCGCGCGTTCTGACCTCCGCCCGGGATCGCGGGAACCTCCGGACCGCGCCCCTCGCGCCGCCCGGGCCCTAGAGCCCGGCGGCGGAGCGCCTCAAAGGAACGGCAGCTTGAAGAAGAGGAAGAAGCCGTTCAAGCCCAAGGCCAGGCCCAACCCGGCCGCGGCCAGAGCGGTGTAGAAGATGGGCCGGGCCCCGGTCAGGATGGACATGGAGGCCAGCACGATCGCGATCTGGAGGAGGACCTCCCCGAAGTCGAAGTAGGGGTCTCGGACGCGATAGCGGTCGCGCTCGCTCTCCAGCTCCTTGGCCTTCTCCTCGATTTCCTTCTTCTCGTCCGCGTAGCGCTCCGATTCCTTGGTCACCTTCTCGAGGAGCGCATCCTTGTGCTGCCGGGCCTCCGGGGTGAGGCCCGTACCCTTCTCCAAGAGCTCGGACTCCAGCCGCATCTTCTCGATCCGGTACAGGTGCTCGCGCATGGACTTGGACTGGTAGAAGGCCCATTGGTCGGAGGCCTGCTGCTGGGAGAGGGACACCTCCTTGGTCGCGTGGTTCCCTCCCAAGGACACCACGGCCAGGAAGACCGCGAACACCGCGGTAATGAGCGCGGTGCGGCGGGTGAAGGACTTCGACTTGGCCTCCTCCAACTCCTCCGGATTCGGCAGCTCCACTTCGTGCTTGGTCATTTGCTCCCTACCATTGTTTCCGGCCTCACCCACTGGTCGAACTGCTCAGCCGTCACGAGGCCCAGCTCGACCGCCGTCTCTTTCAAGGTGCGGCCGGTCTTGTGGGCGGTCTTGGCGATGCGGGCCGCGTTGTCGTACCCGATGTGGGGGTTCAAGGCCGTGACCAGCATCAGGGACTTCTGGAGGTTCTCCTGGATGCGCTCCCGGTTGGCGGTGATCCCGACCACGCAGTGCTCGCGGAAGCTCTCGCTGCCCTCGGCGATCAGCCGCGCGCTCATCAGGAAGTTGAGGATGATCAGGGGCTTGAACACGTTCAGCTCGAAGTTGCCGGACATGCCCCCGATGTTCACGGCCACGTCGTTGCCCATGACCTGGGCCGCGATCATGGTCAAGGCCTCGGACTGCGTGGGGTTCACCTTGCCGGGCATGATCGAGCTCCCGGGCTCGTTCTCCGGGATCGTGATCTCGCCGATCCCGCAGCGCGGGCCCGAGGCCAGCCAGCGCACGTCGTTGGCGATCTTGTTGAGAGAAGCGGCCAAGGTCTTGAGGGCGCCGTGGGCGTGGACGAGCGCGTCGTGGGCGGCCAGGGACTCGAACTTGTTGGGGGCGGTCACGAAGGGCAGCCCGGTCAGCTCTGCGATCTTGGCCGCGACCCGCACCGCGAAGGCGGGGTGCGCGTTCAGGCCGGTGCCGACCGCGGTGCCGCCCAGGGCCAGCTCCAGCAGGTGGGGAAGGGCAGCCTCGGTGTGGGCGATGCCGTGGTCGAGCTGAGACACGTAGCCCGAGAACTCCTGGCCGAGGGTGAGGGGGGTCGCGTCCTGGAGGTGGGTGCGGCCGATCTTCACCACTTCCCGGAAGGCCACCACCTTCTCCTGGAGGGCGTCGCGCAGGCGGGCCATGCTCGGGATCACCGCTTGGCGGAGCGCGGCCGCCGCCGCCACGTGCATGGCGGTGGGGAAGACGTCGTTGCTGGATTGGCCTTTGTTCACGTCATCGTTGGGATGAACGAGCCGGGCCTCCCCCCGCTCCCCCCCCAGGAGCTCGCTGGCGCGGTTGGCCAGCACCTCGTTCATGTTCATGTTGGTCTGGGTGCCGCTCCCCGTCTGCCACACCACGAGCGGAAACTCGTCCTCGTGCCGCCCGGCCAGAACCTCGTCCGCGGCGGCCACGATGGCCCGGCCCTTCTTCTCGTCCAGGACCTTGAGGTCCATGTTCACGAGGGCGGAGGCCTTCTTGACCACGGCCAGGGCGTGGAGGAGGGCCTCCGGCATGCGCTCCTTCGAGATCTTGAAGTTGGCGAGGGAGCGTTGCGTCTGGGCCCCCCAGAGGCGGTCCGCGGGAACCTCGATGGGGCCGAAGGTGTCGCTCTCGATCCGGGTCTT
>DATMQU010000671.1:0-2569 GCA_035566715.1 Vicinamibacteria bacterium | reverse complement strand
GCGGCCCGTGCCTGAGCCGGGTGAGCAGCCGCCGCCGGACATCAGGCTGCTCCGGGCCGCACTTCATCCACATCCCGTTCAGGGGCGAGCTCCGGCTCGGCCACAGGATCTCCATTCGCTCCGCGCCCCCCGGAGCGAGGCCGGCAACGCGATGCTTCGCCATGGCGAAGGCGGGGCTGTCCATGAAGATCTCGCGGCGATCCGATCCGTCCTCACACTCCCGGAGCCCCCATCTTCCAGTGCAATAGGTCAGCACCCCGCTGACTCCCGTGTCCGGATCCACGAGGGCGTTGACGAGCCGCGCGCAGCCCCCGAACGTCCGCTGCATGAGCACGCGCGTGCCCTCGTCCAGCGGAGCCGGGAGGAAGAGCCGCTTCCCTACGACGTCGGAGAGTCTGCACAGGGACTTCACCAGGTGGCTCGTCTCCGCGTACCCCCGGGGGTCCATGAACACGAAGTCGATGAACACTGATCTCGGCCCGTAGGAGGCAAGGGCCCCGAACACCTCCGCCTGCAGCTCGTACGAGACCGGATACCCGGCCTTAAGCTCCCGAAGATTCTTCTCCTCGAACAGGACGACGGTGGTGTCCTGCTGGCCGGCGCCGGGGTAGATCCGTTCCACGATGTGGTTGATCATGACCTGCGACCACGGGGTCAGATCGAACGCGAGACCGTGGAACACGAGGATGCCCATGCCAACGAGGAAAAGCAGGGCGGACTGGACCACGATCCGCACTCCGCGGGACGGGACCCGCAGGGGCGGGTGGAAGCTGGATCCGAAGGACATGCCTGGATCCTCGGATGCACCCATCAGCCCGAGAGTCTAGTGAGATTCCCCGGACCGTCAAGGGGCAAGGCGATCTCACTGGGTCTGTTCCGTCGTCGTCAAGCGCGCCCCGGGGGGCTCGGACTTCGATCTCGACCGCCTGGGGGCGCTCTGCCCGCCCTGCCATGCCCAAACGGATGCCCCCTACGGGCGCGGCCGGCTGGTTACCACCCCGCCTGCTGCCCTTCGGCAGCGAGCGGCGCGGCAAGGAGGCCGCCTGCCAAGGTGCCGAGAGAGGCTCGTCGGGTCACCACCGCGTCACTTCGCCGGCAGTGTGAAGGTGAAGGTGGACCCCGGCCCAGCCCGCTCTCGACCCTAATCCGGCCCCCGTGCAACTCGATGAACTTCTTGGCCAGGATCAAAGGCCGGGCCAACGAATGGGGCCCGCAAACACCGAAATCGACTCGCTAACAGGTCATGACCGCAGAACCGGGCTAGAGATGATGGTGGCCGAGAACGTGGTCGTGGTGGTGGGAACCGAGGGCGCGGGCGTACCGGCGGGTCATCTCGGGCATGATGGACTCGCTTTCCGGCGCGCGGGCCAAGCCGAAGACGGTACGCGGAAACTCGAGCGTCTTCTGCACCGCCCAGATGTGCTCGTGGTCGTTGGGTGGGAGAATTTGCGCGGGATCGCCTACTGCCACCCAGTCGATCGGCACCGTGGCTCCGGCCGGCACGGCCGTATTCACGTGCACGACACCCTTGATCCGCACTTCGGAGCGGGCGCCGAGACGCGCCCCATTGAAGACGTAGGCGCCGGTGGCAACGAAGACGGACTCTTCCACAGTGCAACCCGAGAGATGCGCGTGTGGGCCGACCAGGACATGGTCGGCGAGGCGGACCGGATGTCGGGCCGTGCCGCGCAGCACGGCCTGTTCCATGATGATGCAGTGCCCGCCGATGGTGACGGGGCCACCTTCGGCGACGAGCACCGCGCCGAAGAGCACGCGGCTCTCGGCGCCGATGGTCACGTCGCCGCAGACGGTGGCGGTGGGGGCGATGTAGGCGGTCCCGTGAATGTGCGGTCGCTTGCCCTGGTGTTCGAGCAGCATGAGTGCCTCCCTGCTCCGACTAGAGATTGGCGCGTGACCGACGATTTGTTGGCCGACTCCTTGGCTCCGGACCGCGATAGGCGCGGTTCGGGCTCATTTCCACAGCCCTCCCGGCTCGATCCTCCGTGGTCGCCAGCCGAGTGGCACACAGGCGAACCTGTTGACAGACCTGGCAACGGACGTGCCTGCGTTCTCCTTCGCCTCCCCTCCTTTTGCCAGATTGGCGTCGCGACTCACGGCCTGGGTCTGTGCCACTTCGCAGTCAGCGAGTGTTGGGAACTCCGCCAGTCCGACGGGTGTCAACTCGGTGGCTCTCCAGTGAGAAGACCAGCCTTGGGGAATCCACCAGCGTTCCGTGAAGACGGTCGCCTGCTGCCACAACATCCATGGGGATTCGGGGAGGGCCGAGGTGGTGACGCCGAGCAGGTAGCAGAGCGTGACGATCACGGTGCACAGCCAGCGTCTGGTCATCGGTTGTCCTCCCTCGCCCCGCGCGCGATTTCCAACTCTCGAGCTCTGGCAGGCGAGCAGGCCGCTCCCCTCGAAGCCGGCGGATGCGGAGAACGGCCGGCGCGGCGTGGGTCAGGCTGGCGGCCCGCCCGGGGCTGACCACTCCTCGCCTTCGGCCGGCGGAGGTTTCTGCGGGCTGGGTTCATGTCGGCCTCGTCCGCGTCGAGCAATTACGGCGGTC
>DATMQU010000670.1:0-3885 GCA_035566715.1 Vicinamibacteria bacterium | reverse complement strand
CGATGCGTATGCCCGCGGCAACAGGAACGCGCTCACCATCAACGAGAAGCGTGGCCTAATCCTGTTCATCGGCAAGGCGGCTTGCGTCCAGTGCCACAACGGCCCCACCTTCACCGACAGCCGCTTCCACAGGCTAGGTGTACCCAGAAGGACCCTGGGCCCCGAGGATGTCGGGCGATTCGCGGTCAGCGGTCACGATCAGGACCGCGGAGCTTTCAAGACGCCGACCCTCCGGAATGTTTCCCTGGGAGCGCCCTACATGCACGACGGGGCCCTAAAGACCCTCGAGGAGGTCGTTGACTTCTATGACCGGGGAGGCGATTTGGACCCCCAGAAGTCACCCCTAATTTTCGAGCTTGGCTTGAGCAAACAGGAGAAGTCCGACCTCATCGCCTTCCTGAGAAGCCTCACCGGAGAGGGACCGGTTGGGTCCACCCCGGGGCGTCGCGTGCCGATGACCGCCGCCGTCGCACCTGTCCCGCCGGGGACGCGGACCCTCGGCCTCCGCTGACCTCGCTTTCGTTCCACGAAGGGCTGGACGTTCAGGGGCGGGGCAGCTTCTGGTAGGATGCGGCTGTCTTCTGCTGGAGAGACCCCCATGAGGACGGTGGGAGTTCTGGCATTTGCGCTCGGAGGCCTGTTCTCCTCGGGACTCTGCGCGGCCACGGATAAGCCGACTTACAAGGTCATCGTCAACGCGGACAATCCAGAGCTAACCATTTCCACCGAGCGGTTGTCGAGCATCTTCCTGAAGAATGTGACCAAGTGGGCCAACGGAACTCCCGCCTTGCCGGTGGATCAGTCGGTGACCTCTCCCGCGAGGGTAGGCTTCTCGAAGGAAGTCTTCGATCAGCCCGTGGTGGCGATCCAGGCCTACTGGCAGGAGGAAATTGCCAAGGGTCGAGACGGACCTCCGCCGGTGAAGGCCTCGGATCAGGAGGTGGCGGCCTTTGTCGGGGCAAACCCCGGAGCCATTGGCTACGTCTCCGCGGAGACGACCCTCCCTGGAAATACGAAGGTCTTGAAGGTCACCCACTAGTCGCCCGTGAACTTATTGTAAACAAAGATGTTGCAGTCCGGACTTGGATCGCCTTCCCCGACCCGACAGCCTCAGGAAGAAAAGAGGGTCTGTTCCTGTCGATCTGGCCCGACGTCGCTCGTCGCAACAATAGAGCCGGGTTCACTCCCGGTGGAGACCTTCCGGAGGCCCGGCTCGGAACCCGGAACCAGAAGGAGATAAGACGATGCGATTCATGATCATGGTCAAGGCCGACAAGGACTCGGAAGCGGGAGTTCTCCCGGACGAGAAGCTCCTCGCCGAAATGGGCAAGTACAATGAGGACCTTGCGAAAGCCGGGGTGTTGCTCGCGGCGGAGGGGCTACAGGCGAGCTCGAAAGGCGCGCGCGTGAGGTTCTCGGGAACGAAGCGGACCGTGATCGACGGTCCTTTCACCGAGGCGAAGGAGCTCATCGCCGGCTTCTGGCTGATCCAAGCGAGGTCCAAAGAAGAGGCGATCGAGTGGGTCAAGCGCGCCCCCAATCCCTTCCCCGGCACCGAGTCCGAGATCGAGATCCGCCAACTGTTCGAGGCGGCCGACTTCGGACCCGAGCTCAAGCCCGAGCTCAGACAGGCAGAGGAACGGGTGGCGGCGCAGATGGCGAAGAACGCGAAGCGCTAGCCGGGGCGCGCCTCGGGCGAGCCGCTCTAGGCCCGCCCGAGGCGCGGATAGAGACCAAACAGTCTTGTTCACTCTTTTTGGGGAGGAATGGAATGGCGGCAGCGAAGGGAAAGATCGTGTGGGTCGGGCGGGTGATCTCGGCACTGCCGGTTCTCGTTCTTCTGATGAGTGCCTTCATGAAGCTCAAGGGCGGGCCCGAGGTGCGGCAAGGGCTGGCCCATCTGGGACTGCCGGAGTCGATGATCGTGCCCCTCGCCATCTTGGAGCTCTCGTGCACCGCGATCTACCTGATTCCCGCAACGTCGGTCCTGGGCGCCATTCTCCTGGCCGGCTACATGGGAGGCGCGATCTGCACGCACTGGCGGGTGGGCGATCCGTTCTTCGCCCAGGCCGCGGTCGGATTCTTCGTCTGGCTCGGGCTCTACCTCCGCGAGCCTCGCCTGAAGGCTCTCATCCCGCTGCGGACGCGCTGATTCGGGCCCTTCTCCGTTGGCGGGCCGGGGCGGGCGGGCACGATCGCGGAGCGTCCCCCGGTCGTCGCCGGCCCCGCCCCGCCTTGCAGCCATGATCTCAAAATGATGTGATCGGCGCCGGTGACGACTACCGCCGCCCATCGCGCGATCGATGCGGTCTGGAGGATCGAGTCTCCCCGGCTCATAGCCGGTCTGGCGAGGATCGTGCGCGACGTCGGCCTTGCCGAGGAACTCGCCCAGGACGCGCTCGTCGCCGCCCTCGAGCGTTGGCCGGAGTCGGGGGTCCCGGACAATCCCGGCGCCTGGCTCATGGCCACGGCGAAGAATCGCGCCATCGACCAGCTGCGGCGAAGCAAGCGGCTCGCGCGCAAGCACGAGGAGCTCGGTCGGGAGTTCGACGCCCGGCAGGAGCTGGCCGTCGCCGACTTCGAGGCTGCCGTCGACGACGACATCGGCGACGATTTGCTGCGCCTCGTGTTCACGGCCTGCCATCCGGTCCTTTCGACGGAGGTGCGAGTTGCCCTCACGCTGCGCCTGCTTGGGGGTCTGACCACGGAGGAGATCGCGCGCGCATTCCTGGTCCCGGAGCCGACCGTCGCCCAGCGCATCGTCCGCGCCAAGCGGACCCTGGCCGCGGCCCGCATCCCCTTCGAGATCCCCCGGGGGGCTGATCGGGCGGCCCGGCTAGGGTCGGTGCTGGAGGTCATCTACCTCGTCTTCAACGAAGGCTATGCCGCGACCGCCGGCGATGACTGGATGCGGCCCGCCCTCTGCGAGGACGCCCTCCGTCTGGGGCGTGTCCTGGCCCAGATCGTTCCCCGGGAGCCGGAGGTCCACGGCCTCGTGGCCCTCATGGAGATCCAAGCGTCGCGCGCGGCGGCTCGCCTCGGTCCGTCGGGGGAGCCGGTCCTTTTGCTCGATCAAGACCGCGCGCGCTGGGATCACGTCCTGATCGGTCGCGGCCTGGCCGCCCTCGAGCGCGCGGAGTCGCTCGGCGGCGCCCCCGGCCCCTACACTCTGCAGGCCGCGATCGCCGCCTGTCACGCCCGGGCCCGTACCCCGGCGGAGACGGACTGGGCGCGCATCGCGGCGCTTTACGCTTCTCTCTCCGCGCTCACGCCGTCTCCGGTCGTGGAGTTGAATCGGGCGGTTGCGGTCGCGATGTCGCTCGGTCCGGCGGCGGGCCTCGCGCGGGTCGATGCGCTCACCTCCGAGCCGTCGCTCCAGAACTACCACCTCCTGCCCAGCGTGCGCGGCGACCTCCTGGCCAAGCTCGGCCGTTTGGACGAGGCCGGCGCGGAGTTCGCCCGGGCGGCATCGCTCACGCGCAACGCGCGCGAGCGCACGCTCCTCCTCGAACGCGCGGCCGCCTGCGCTGCGGGATCGGCGCCGCGGGACTGACGGGGGCCCCGGCGTCGATGGCCGGCAGCGGCACGACCGGCTCCGCCAAGCTGGACCACCCCGGGGCCGCTGCCAACGGCGATCGGACGAGAAGGGGGGTCCGCTCGTGGGTTGCCCGGCCGCGACGCGATCGGGGCGCGCGGCGCGGGCTGGACCGGCCCGGGGGCGCCGTGATACCGTCCCCGTCACCTCGGAGGGATTGCCCGTGACCATTTCCCGCTGCGCCCCCCCCGCCTCCCTCGTCTTCCTTCTGGCCAGCACCTATCCGGCCCCGGCTGCCCAGACCATGCGGGCGGAGGTCAACGCCAAGGGCTACGCCATCGCGGCCGGAC
>DATMQU010000669.1:0-9428 GCA_035566715.1 Vicinamibacteria bacterium | reverse complement strand
TTCAAAGGTGTGGTTGACCTCCTGAAGATCGCCAAGCACGGAAGCGGCGAGAACGTCTACCTGGTCCGGTTCCACTATCTCCCCACGAGCGCGGGCGTTGCGCGGAAGCCCAGGCGCAGACGGTCTGCCCCACCGGCCGCGGCCGGCGGCCGTGACTCTGGCCCCCGCCATGGCTCACGCGGCTGAAGGGGGAGCCCCGGTTCCTACGCACCCCAAGAGGCATCGGCGGGCCTTGCCCTCAGGTTGAGCCGAGGCCCGGGACGGACACGTGCGGGGGCAAGACCTCCGGTCGTCGCGAACTGCCCCCACGCGTTCATTGGTGACGGCACTGTGCCCATAGCGTCACCGCTTCGTCTCTGACGTCAGAGAAGGTCTGGGAGAGATGTCCTTCGCGCTCCAGAGCCTCGAAGAGCTTGCGGCTGAGCGCCAAGAAGTGGCACCCTTCCCTGGGCTCGGCCGCTCCTGCCCGCCCGACGAGGATGGCTCCCAGACACTCGTAGGTGACGGCCAGCTCGTTACGGGAGAAGCCGCTCGTGGGGTCGTCCTGAAGGACCTGCTCGCCCACAAGCACCGCGCGCCGGTACTGAAGGATGGCCGCCTCCCGGCGGCCGGCGTTGCTCAAGGCCTGGCCGAAGGATCGGCACACCATCATGACCGCGACTTGGTCCCATCGATTGCGGGGATCCGCGGCGAGGTTCGCCTCGACGAGGGAGAGGGCGCGGGCGAAGGTGCGCAGCGCCTCCTCGCTGTGGCCGCTCCCGGAGAGGTAGTTGGCCTCCGCCCTCAGGGTGACCACCAAGTCCCGCCGTAGCCGAGCGTTGTTCGGGTCCCCGGCTGCCAACGCCTCCTGGATGAGCCGTGCCTTGCGGCAGCTCGAGAGGGCAGGCTCCCGCTGACCAGTCTGCCAGTAGCCCAGGGCGAGGGTATTCAGGGCGGAGGCCAGGCTGGCGCGGGCGCCCATATCGTCCGGATGCGCCGCACAGAACGCCTCGCAGATCGACACCGATCGCTCGATGGACTCGCGGGCCCCACGCTCGTCGCCGCCGAGCCCCTGCGCATACCCCAGGCGGTTGTAGGCGCTCGCGAGCTGGCGCTCGGTTTCGCCGGGCACCGCCCCCGGGACCCTCAGCGCCTCGATGCGGGACACCGCCGTCTTGGCGCGCTCCTCGGCGCGGGCAAGCTCGCCCGTGCCCACAAAAAAGGTGGAGAGCCGCAGCTCCAGCTCGGCCAGCTTTAGTCCGTCCGCCACCGGCGGCGCGGGGCGAGCGGCCAGGGCCCCCCAAATGTCGAGGGCCTTGGTGTAGCTCGCCAGGGCTCCCTTGGGGTCGCCCAGGTTCGCCCCCCCCGCGCCGCCCTGCGCGTCGCCCAGACGCTCGAAGGCGGCCGCCAGCTCACGCTTGAGGCCGACGTCATTCGTCGACTCCGCGGCCAGGCTATCCAGATACTGGGCGGCACGCTTCACCACGAGCTCGCGCGCCGGCGTCGATCCTGGGAGGTTGGCGATCGCGTCGTGGAACTCGAAGAGAAAATCGTTGGCCAGCTTTCGGAGGTCGTCGAAGCGCTTCTCAGCGCGGGCCCGCTCCGCGCGCGCGATGCGGGCCTGACGGGAGGTCGCGACCATGCCTCCAACAAGACTCGCGGTCAGGAGCGCCGACGCCACGACGCCCAGGCGGTGACGGCCCACGAACTTCGTGGCGCGGTAGCGCAGGGTGTCCTGGCGGGCGATGACGGGTAGGCTCGCGAGGTACCGGCGTACGTCCTCGGAGAACTGCTCGACGGAGGCGTACCGCCGCGACGGCTCCTTGCGGAGGGCCATCATCAGGATGTTGTCGAGATCGCCGCGCAGCTCGGGGACGACCGTGCTCGGCCGCGGGGGTTCCGCCTCGCTGATCGCGCGCACCAACTCCTCGGGGGTCTTCGCGGCGTGGGGCCTTTGCCCCGCCAGCAGCTCGTAGAGCAGGACCCCGAGGGAGTAGACGTCACTCGCGGTCGTGATGGGCTGGCCCCGGACCTGCTCCGGGCTCGCGTAATCCAGCGTCAGGGCCCGGAACTGCGTCACCGTGCCCGGCGGGGACCGCACGTCGCCGTCGGCGCGGAGGAGCTTCGCGATGCCGAAGTCGAGGAGCTTGGGCGTACCGTCGCGCGTGACGAGGATGTTCCCGGGTTTGATGTCGCGGTGCACGACCAGATTCTGGTGGGCGTACTGAACGGCCCCGCAAACCTCGCGGAAGAGCTCGAGTCTGGCTTTCACGTCCAGCGCCCGGCGCTGGCCGTACACGTCGATGGGTTCTCCCTCCACGAGGTCCATGACCAGGTAGGGGCGGCCGTCGCTGGTGGTGCCGCCGTCCAGAAGCCGGGCGATGTGGGGGTGGTCGAGGCCGGCGAGGATCTGTCTTTCGTTCAGGAAGCGGTCGAGGACGAACCCCGAGCCCAGGTCCTGGACGAGCTTGATGGCCACCTCCTTGCGATACTGGTCGTCGTCACGGACGGCCCGGTAGACGGTCCCCATCCCTCCTCGGCCGATCTCGGCCAGCAAGCGATAGGGCCCGACCCGGCGGCCTAGCCAAGCGTCGTGGGCGGGCTCGGCGTGGGCGGCAGCAAGGCCGGCCACGGGCGAGTCCTCGATGAAGGTGCCGGCCTGGTCGTGGGCGGCGAGGAGCTTCCCGGCCTCGGTGCGGAGCTCGGGGTCCGTACAGACCCTATCGAGGAACGCTTCCCGCTCTGGCAATGGCTCCTGAAGAGCGGCTTCGAAGATCTCCTTGAGCCTCCCCCAATGGTCAGGGGTCATGCCGCCGAGCCCCCCAACTCTTTGTAGAGCCAGGCCTTTGCCATCCTCCACTCGCGGCCCACGGTGGCGGGGGAAAGACTCAGGACCTCGCCGGCCTCTTCGATCGAGAGACCGCCAAAGAAACGAAGCTCCACTAGGCGTCCCTGCCCGGGGTCGATCTCCGTGAGGCGATCGAGTGCCTCGTCGAGCGCCACCAGATCGACCTTGGGCTTGCCGCTCACTTCGGGAGCTTCGTCCAGGGAGAGGGGTCGCGCTCCATGGCCCCGCTTGGCGGCGCGGTGGGCGCGGGCGTGACTCACCAGTATCCGCCGCATCATCTGCGCGGCTACACCGAAGAAGTGGGCCCGGTTCTGCCACTGCACCCGTCGCTGGTCGACAAGCTTGAGGTACGCCTCGTGCACGAGCGCCGTCGTCTGCAGGGTGTGACCTTGACGCTCGCGGGCCAGGTAGGCGCTCGCGAGGCCGCGCAGCTCGTCGTAGACGAGCGGCATCAGTTCGTCGAGGGCGGCCCGGTCACCCTCGCCCCAAGCCACCAGCAGCTCGGTGATGTTCCTGGACGAGGCCATCGCGCAGCTCCTGCGGAGGGGATTCTTGGAAGCTTCCAAGGATAGCCGGAACTGCCGCCGAACCACAAATAAGGTGAGTGATCTTCCGTGCGCCTGGCGCGTTACCTAGTAAAGGCCCTCCTTCCGGGCAGAAAGAGAGACAAGGGGCAGGCACAGCAAAGACGGGACTGGCCGTCCAGACCGGTCTCTTGGGGATCCGGGCAGGAAGCGGTGCGCCCAGGCAAGCCATTTAGTTGCAATGAGTTAAGCGACCGTTGGTTAAGGCGGGCGGTGCGTCCAACCCTCTGCGCGCTAGAGCGCGCAGGGGGAAGTCGTCGACTTGGGCACCCCTTGGCCAGAATGAGGAGGGATTGTGATCAGAGCAGGGAGAGCGTTACCCCGAGGCCGTTTGGCGAAGGCGTTGGGGGCGGCCTCGATCGGGTTGCTGCTGGCCGCCGCCGTGCCTGGAACCGCGGAGGAAAAGGATCACCGACGTCCTGTGATCCTGAGCGTGAGCGCGGACCCTCAACTTGTCGTGCTCACGATTGGCGGGCAGAACTTCGGGGATCTGCCGCCCATAGTTACCCTGGACTCGGTCCCGTTGGTGGTCACGGGGGCGACACCCACCCAGGTCTTGGCCTCGCTGCCCCCCGGGTTGCTTCCGGGCTCCTACCGCCTGACTCTGGCGCGGGGAACCCGCAGAGGCGATGACCGAAACGACCAACCTGCCCCAACGAATGACCGAAACGACCAGCCTTCCCCGAAGGAGGTCGCGGTCTTTGACGTGACGCTCGGAGCCGTAGGCCCCATGGGGCCGAAGGGCGACAAGGGCGACACCGGGAACGTTGGACCCCAGGGCTTGCCGGGGCCGGCGGGGGCCAAGGGTGACCCCGGGCCAACCGGGGCACAGGGACCCGCTGGGCCTCAGGGGCCTCCGGGACCTCAAGGGCCGGCGGGTAGCGCACCCCCTCCGTCACCACCCCCGCCATACGGGGGCGAGGTGTCCTTCGAACTTCAAATTGGCAGCGAAGGAGTGCCTTTGTTTTCTTTCGCCGGCTGCTTCGACAAGGTTCTCGGTGTCGAATACGAGGACTGCTATTTCGAGGTCGAGGGGCTGTCGCCTGCGGTCACCCAATGGTTCAACGATACAGTTAGCGGCACAAAGCCATTCCGCGACCTGGCGGTGATGCAGTTTGACCTGGCCGGCGCCGAGGTTGTCCGCGTTGCCATCGGTCAAGCGTTTCTCAGCGACTTCAGCATCTCAGATGCCGATGCCAACAGCAACGCTCTTGGATTGGTGCGTTTGGTCGCGGTGCCAGCAACCCTAAGCACTGTGCCCAACGCCCCATCGCCGGCCGGGACCCTTAAGGGGTTCCGCGTCGCTGATTTCCGTCTCCTCGTAACTGGAGTGGACGGCTCCCGCGTCGCGGCCGTGCGCGGCATGCACATGTCAGCGCGAAAGATCGCAGCCACCCCCATCGGCTCGCGTCATCAGTTTTCGCCGGGCGCTCCGCAGTTCGACGACATCCGACTCGGAGTTGCTACCGGGGGGACGACGATCCCCGATCTGGGGGCCTGGGTGAACAATGTCGCCTCAGGTCGGCCTGACCTTCGTGACGGCGACCTGCAATTCGTCTCGCCGACGGCTCAACTGGTCGCGACCGTCCACTTTCATAATCTGACGCCGGTCGGATTCTCGCCATTCCCGACATCGCTAAACGAGCGTCTGATCGAACTGGCGGTCGGCTCGTTCCAGTTCCCGTGACGATCGCCCCGCCCAGGAGCCCTGGGGGGTGACCCTTGGTCCGAGCCTTCACGCATCCGGCTCCCAGAGCCGCTTGCGCAGATACTCCCGCCAACCCGCGGGAAGGGCGGGCACATCGATCGCGCGCTGGAGAAGGGTCTGGTTGTCGGCATCGTGGGTATAGAGGGCCGTGATGTCGGCCACCGTCACGCCGTGGTCGTCCCGGGCCGTGAACGAGATGGGGTCGCCGCTCCCCACGTCGCCTTCGCTCTGCACCGCCAGGTAGAAGCCCGTACGGCCGCTGGCCAGGAAGCGCTTGACCATGTCCTCGCGGCCAAACCGCGCCCCGAGCTTGTAGCAGGGCATGCGGGGTTGGGTGACGACGAACTCCGCGGAGCCCACCCGCAGGCGGTCGCCGATCTTGACGTCTTCCTCGAGCAGGCCCTCCGTCGTGAAGTTCTCCCCGAACGCGCCCCAGGGAAAGTCGCTTCCCGGTAGTTCTCCCGTCCAGTACCGATAGTGCTCGGAAGGGTAGACGTAGACCGCTTTGTCGGGGCCCCCGTGGGCGGAGAGGTCGGACTGCTCATCCCCCTGGAGGTTGAGGCGATCGACGCGCACCCGGCCCGTCACCGGAGCCTTCCATATGGACGTGCGCACGCGGCGGCCGCCCCAGTCGACCTCTTGCGGGCGGCCAACATTCACGGAGACAAGCTTCATGGGTCACTCCGCAGAATCACGAGATTTCGGTCAGAAGGACGGGACGGCAAGGGCGGTCCGCCCTCCCTCCGCGGCGCGCTTCAGCGGCCCGTCATTCGGCGGTGGTGGGGTCGATGATGGTCTTGACCTCGGAGACGCGATTGGCGGGAAACCCGCCCTGCTTGGCGTGCTCGCGGACGATCGCCTCGTTGGGGGCGATGTAGACACAGTAGATCTTGTCCTTGGTAACATAGCTCTGCAGCCACTGGATCTGCGGGCCCAAGTTGCGCAGAACGCCACAGGAGGTCTGGGAGATCCCCTGCAGCTGCTCGGCGGAGAGGGCCCCCGCGCCGGGCAGATCACGCTCGATCACGTACTTCGGCATGCTCCCCTCCTTATCATCCTCAGCCGGCGAGGCACCCCGACGGGGTTTGTCGCGCACACATCCTGAAGCGCGATCTCGTCCCGTCTCTCCCGGGCGACCGCGTGGCGCCCCTGGTCAGGCCGCGGTCTGGTCAGGGAAGGATATCCAGGACGAGGGGACGCAAGAACGACGCGGCTCCCGCGGGAGAAGCATATCAGGAAAGCTCCTCGCGCTCGGGCTCGTCGTTTCTTCGTGCGGCGGCAACTCGACCCCGACCTCGAGCAGGGCGCCGAGCCCCATCGACCTGGCCCAGCCCTGGGCCGCCGCCGCGCCGGGAGAAGTGGGGCTCGATCCTCTCCCTCTTGGCCGAGCAACCGAGGACGCGGCCGCCATTTCCCGCTTCCGCAGCCTCCTGGTCGTGAGGCACGGCAAGCTGGTGGTCGAACGATACTTCGGAGGCGCGAGCGCGGAGACGCGGTTCGACGTACGCTCGGTCACCAAGAGTGTCGTCTCTCTCCTCGTCGGTCAAGCGCTGGAGGCCTCCCAGATCAAGGGGACAGAGGCGACGGTCGGCGACTACCTGGGTCCACCCTACGCGCTGGATCCGGGCGACCGCGCGGTCACGATCAAAGAGCTTCTCACCATGACGTCGGGTTACGAGTGGAATGAGGAGCAGGGGAACGACTACAACCTCTGGATCGTGTCCCCCGACCACGTTCAGTTCTTGCTGGATCGCGCCCAGACCGGCCCCCCGGGGCCGTTCACCTACAACTCGGCCGCGGTCCACCTCCTGGGCCTCATCGTCCAGTCGGCGACGGGAACCCCGCTCGCGACCCTGGCCGACCAGCGTCTGTTCCAGCCGATCGGCATCCGAAGCGCCCGCTGGGAGCAGCTCGAACCGGGCACGGTGAACGGGGGCTCCGGGCTGCAGCTTACGGGCCAAGACCTTGCCCGCCTGGGCCAGCTCATGGTCCAACAGGGCCGGTCGGGGTCCCAGCAGGTCGTGCCCGCGGGCTGGGTCTTGGCCGCGACGGCTCCCCAATTCCCCTGGCGGGATACGGATGGTGCCCAAAGAAGCGTGACCTACGGGTACCTCTGGTGGGTCGCCGACCCACCCTCGGCGCCGGCGTTTTTCGCCTGGGGCTACGGCGGACAGTTCGTCTACGTCGTGCCTTCCCTCGACCTCGTGGTCGTGACCACGACCGAATGGCGGGCGCTCTCGGCCGACCATCTCACCCCGCTCGGGATCGCGGAGGCGGTTCTGGGCGTGATCGTCAACGACATCCTGCCCGCCGCCACGCCGCCCTGAGGGGCAGGCACGGACCCTCTCGCCGCCCTTCCCCCCGGAAAGAACCGCCGCCCACGGGGGGAGAGCTAAGCCTTCTTGGCGTAGTGATCGGCGCCCAGGAAATGCAGCGACACGTAGGGACGGTCTCCCACCACCCAGCTGTCGTGGGGTACCGCGGGCACGTGAAAGAGCGACCCCTCCCTGAGCTCGACCACGCGCCCATCCTCAAACGCAACCGTGGCCACGCCGGAGACGACCAGGCCGATGTGCTCGACCGTGCAGCGCGGGGCCCCGACCCCGGGGCCCACGTGCAGCGACCATTTCCAGCCGGGCTCGTAGGTGGCGCGTCCCAGAACCATGGAGCCCAGTTTGACGACCTCCAGACGCCCCTTGGCAAAGACACGCACCTCGTCGGGAGACTCAAATCGCTTCTGCACGACGTCGAACATGGTTCCTCCGCAGGATGTCGCGAGGCCCCAAGCAAACGCCCGGATCCTTCTGGGTGTCCCTCGCGGGGCTTAGATGCCCTCGCGCTCCTTCTGCTGCTCCCGGAGCGAGCGCAGCCCGTCCTCGATGATGCCCGCCTTGCGGGCGCCCAGGCCCTCGCGGATCAGGCTCAGCTCGATCTCGAAGAGCCGGCCGAGCCCCCGCAGGTAGGACGCGACCTCGCGGCTCACGATGTTCCGGCGGAGGGCCACCGGGTCGAGCTCGCCGCTGCGGTCCACGTTCACGCCCCCGAAGAGGGCCTCGTGCTCGCCCCGCGCCCGGGCGAGGGCGCTCTCCAGGAAGGCGGGGGCCTGCTCGCGAAGCTCGTAGGTGACGAGGTCCGAGAGCAGGCGGTGGAGCTCGTTGAAGAGCTCGATCTCCCGGCCCACCGACGCCCCCCGCGTCCGCTCCGCGTGCGGCTTGGTGTCCTCCCGGATCTTCTCCCGGGGCGCCTCCGCGTCCTGGGGGATGCGGTCCAGCACCCCCGCCGCCCACAGCCCCCAGACCGCCCGGCACACCAGGAAGTCGCTCTGGCGGGTGGAGGCGCAGATCTCCTCCAGGCTGGCCGGCCCGTCGAGGGTGGCGACCAGGTTCATCTCCAGCTTGGGGAGGGAGAGGCCGCCGACCAGGGTCGCGGCGTCGTCGCTGAGCGCGTACTTCTGGTCCAGAGCCCCCACCCCCGTGCGAATCCGGCTCCAGGAGTGGATGCGGCGGATCCCCTCCAGGATCAGGTCCCCCGTGGACATCCGGAGCACGATGACCTCGCGGGAGGGCAGGCTTCCCTCCACGAACTCGCACTCCCCCTCCTCCCAGGCGAAGAGGCTGTAGATGATCTCCTGGACCTGCTCGGTCACCCCCGCGATCAGGTCCTTGGAGCGGATGGCCCCGTTCTCCACCAGGATCGTGCCCTGGCGCTTGCCCGCGCGCAGCGCCCGCACCGAGTCCTCGTAGTTGCGGTAGGTGATGAGCCCCTTGACCAGCAGCCGCTCCCCCAGCCGGTCGTCAGGGTCGGCGGAGGTGGCGAAGATGAGCCGGCCCTCCGAGAGGTAGACGGTCTTGGTGACGGCGCCCCGGGTCATGCGCAGCACCCCCGTCCGCTTCTGGCGCACGAGGGGGCGGAGGAGGGCGGGGAGGCTGACGTCTTGGAGGGATTGGCGGAGGGGAACGGGGGCGCTCATGGGCGCAGGCCGTGGTGAGCGAGGTCCACGCAGCCGGCGCGGAAGCGGACTCCCTCCGCGCGCAGGCGCCGCCGCTGCTGCAGGGGCCCGAACCCAGCCCGGAGCGAGATGCGTCCCGCCGCCCCCACCACCCGATGCCAGGGAACGGTGCGCTCGGAGCGCGGGTCCAGGGCCCGCAGGGCCCAGCCCACGGCACGGGCGCCGCGGGGGCTGCCGGCCAGGAGCGCCACCTGTCCGTAGGTGGCCACCCGGCCCCGGGGGATCCGCCGGACCACCGCGTAGACGGTCTCAAAGAAGCGGCCGCCGTTGGCGCCGCGGGGCGGGGCGCTCACGGAAGGG
>DATMQU010000668.1:0-7097 GCA_035566715.1 Vicinamibacteria bacterium | reverse complement strand
CGGCCCCGATCGCACGCCCGCGGAGCACCGATCGTTCCCGGTAGCGCGAACGTCGGAGACTTGACCCTGATCCCAGGCCCTCTGGGTCTGCTGTGGTCGGCGGGGCGGCGGGGTAGGCCGCGACTCGACACCGGGGAGATTGCCGGTCACTTCTTGCCCTCGGCAGAGCGTGTTCATCTCTGGCTCGAGGTTGCTCCGCGCATCGGAAGCCACTGCTTCATCAAGCTCTTCACCCACGGAGCGCAAGAAAGGAACGCGGCACCCCTGCTCGAAGGCGGTCTGGCCGTTCTCTTCGAGGCGCTCCGGTCCGAATGCGAGTCCCGTCAGGCGAGGCTCCATTACGTCTCGGCCTGGGCTATGTGGCAGGCAGTGGAAGCGGCGCGCCTGGGTGGCGGGGAAGCGCGGTTGGCCGGCGGATCGGCTTGATCCGGGCCCCCTCGCCTGATCGCGTTCGCGGGCTCCCTACACTCGCTTTCCGAAATCGGGCCGCCCCGCGTGAGGGGCCTGCCATCCCACCCTGGCGCTTATCCCACGTTTGAGTCCGCGCAGAAGCCTGATGGCCCGCATCTTGAGGGTTGACCTCTCGAAGACGAGCCAAGTCAGCATCCGTGCGTCGGTGGAGAGCGAGTGCTTGTATCGGTCTTCGCCCGCGAGAAAATCGTACTCCAGCAGCCCGGCCTCACGGCAGTATCGTATCGCCGCCACGTGGGCTACGAGCCCGGGCTTGAGGCGGTTGTCGTCACTGAACCGCAGGCCACTCTGATAGGAGTAGACCCTGCGGGCATGAACGAAGTTGTAGAGGAGACCGATGACGGCGGAGCCGGCCCGGATGCGGAGGAGCTGTACACCCCCTTTGGGAAAGACCCGCCGGATGAGGTCGCGGTGGAATGCCGTGAACCTTTTCGAGGCGAACGCACCCGGCTTTCCTCGGGCCGTCCAGCTGTCCTGGTGCAGCTGAGCGAGTTCGTCGAGCATCGCCAGGGCCTCGGGCAGGTCGGCGGCGGCCTCTACCGCCAGGGGGCCCTGCTCGCCGTAGATGCGCCAGCTACGACGGATCTGTTCCCTCGTGTTGCGGGAGAGCCGGGCGAGATAGGTGTCCACCGACGGGCCAAGCCGTGCCAAATCGACATAGTGACTCTGGACCTTGGTTGGGCTCGCGGGACGGTCCGGGAAGGCGGCCGAGGTCAGCGCCTGGATACTGGGGCCCTCCATCATTCCGTTGGCCGCGAACTCGTCCCACGCCGTGCGGTCGAGGTGCTTGCGCAAGGCGGCGGCGATCTCCGACTCCCAGCCTTCTCGGCAGAGCAGGGCGTTGTACTCGATTACGGTCTCGTCTGCCGGGTCTTCCCCGCCCGTGTTGAGGTAGAGGCGCCGCACAGCGAATGGCCCCCGGCGCTCGGTCCGTGATGCCAACAGACACATCCCCACCGTCGTCGCCGAGACTGCGTCGTGGAAGACAACAAAGCGGGGCTGGAGGGTGGCGCCGAATGCCGCCAACCAGGAATCGATCCAATCTGGAGTGAGGAAGAAGCTCGTGTGGGGGGACCCGACCGCGAGCTCTGTCCACCCGGTCTCTAGATGTGGCCAGGAGGTCCAAGGATAAGGGATGGCAACGGCGGGAGACGTCGCGGTCACGGGGGGAGTGATTGGAGCACGTTGCTACGGACGCCTCGCCCCGGGGCAGGGCGCTGACCAGCTCTTCACCAAGCCCGCCCAGCTGTGGTACCGGCTACGGCGCTCCGCAGACGATGCTGGGCCACGCTCATGCGATCGATAGACATCCGTAGAATGTTGAATGGGTCCATCCCCCGGGTGTTGACGCCCCCATAATACGAAAAGGCCAGCCGATAGCCGGCGGTGCGGACGCACTGCAGCGTGGTCTCAGAAAAGCTCTGGCGGGACCCTACCGGAAAGGCGAGAGCCTCCACCGGCCGGGACAGCTTCTCGCGGAGCAAGTCCCGAGAAAGCTCGCACTCTTGCTGCTGCTCCTCAGCCGTGAGCTTCGCAAGCACCGGGTGGGTATGGGTGTGGGAACCGATGGCCATGCCTGCTAGCGCCAAGGCTTCCACCTCTTGCCAGCTCAGGAAGAGGCGTTCGGGAGCCTCTAAGGGGCGGGGGACATTGCAGGCTTCTTCGACCTCCGCCAGAAAGCGCCCCGGGTTCGTCGTCTCGGGGTGCTTGTACAGTTTGAGCAACCGCTGGATCGTTCGGTCCGCCCCCAGCTCGTCGAGGTTGAGGAAGACATCCCGGGGGTACCGCAGCCGCAGCCTTCGCCGCTCGGTGGTGCGCACCACGAACGCCACTTGATCCCACCAGGGCACCTTGTTGGTGTCGATGAACCCGGTCGTAAGGAAGAACGTCGCCCGTATGCCCCGCGACTTCAGGATGGGGAGCGCCACGTCGTAGCCGTCCCGATAGCCGTCATCAAGGGTTACCAGAGCATGGCGGTGCCGCAACGGGGATCGCTTTTCCGCCAGGGCTTGGACCTCCTCCAGGTCGATCACGTTGTAACGCTTCTTTAGGAACGCCAGCTGATCATCGAATTCTTCGGGCGTTGCCTCGATGACGGCGTGATCGTAGGGACAGGAATCGGGAGAAGTCACCCGATGGTAGTTAAAGACGACCAGGCACGGCCGGCGGATCAGGCTCTCAAGCAGGCGCGTCAGCCCAAGCCCGGCCGACACCCTCGATAGCCAGTCTCTTTTGGAGATTGTGATGGCAGACTCTCCCAGGGAAGTGTGGCGCACTATAGCATCCCTCCCTGCCATAAATGGATGAGGCCCCCAGGTGCCACAACCCGACATGGGCTCCGACCGATCGCAAGCGAGGCTGGCGAGCCCGCTTGGGCCGGCTTGGGCTGGGGTTTGGCTCATGGTATCTTCCCACGGGTCTTAGAGACCGGGAGTTCCGGAGAGGCCACCCTCCGCCGGCCTTCGGCGCCCGGTGGGCGGGACTACCCGCCGTCCGATGCGGCCAGCAGGAGATCTCGTGTCCGGCTTCTACCGCTTCGCCGCCCGTTCCTCTCACCCGATCGCACGAGGGGCCCGCAAGCTCTACCGAACCCTCGACGGCATGAGCCTGCCCGCGCCCCGCCTCTATGTAAAACCCCTGCTGGGGATTTATTTGGCGCTTCGCGCCCTCAACATGGCTTACGGCTTTGCCTATCGGCTTCTGGTGTGCGAGCCCCTGCTGAAGGCGCGGTGCGCACGCTACGGACGACGGGTGCGAACCGGCAGGTTCGTGCACCAGATCATCGGCGATGGCGACGTGATTCTCGGAGACGACATCCTCCTGGACGGCCGCTCGGCGATCATTTTTGCCTCTCGCTTCGCCGACCGTCCAACTTTTGTCGTGGGCGATGGCAGCGGCATTGGCCACGGCAGCAGCTTCACGGTGGCGAAACGGATCACGATCGGCCGCAACTGCCGGATCGCAAAGGAGGTCTGCATGCTCGATTCGAGCGGGCACTCCTCCGACCCGGCACGCCGCCTGGCCCACCTGCCCCCCACGGCCGCGGAGGTACGGCCGATCACGATCGGTGACAACGTGTGGATCGGTCGCGGTGCCGTCGTGCTTCCCGGCGTGACCATCGGCGAAGGCAGTGTCGTGTCCGCCCGTGCGGTGGTGATGGGAGACGTCCCCCCCTACACGCTCGTCACCGGCAACCCCGCCCGCAGCGTGCTCGCTCTGACCCGGCCGGGGGGCGGCCTGCCGCCGTCCCTGCTCGAGCCCGCGCCCGTGGCGGCAGCGTCAGGGGAGACGGAGTGACCGATCCGATGGACCGCATTGCTCATCACGTACGCGAAATCGGCATGATCGACCAACTCGATCCCGACCGGGATTTCTACGAGGCGGGGTTCAGCTCGGTGGGAGCCCTGAACCTCCTACTGGAGCTCGAGACGGAGTTCAAGCTCAACATCCCCGACGAGGAGTTCATCGCGGCGCGGACCGTCCGTGCGCTGGGAGCGCTCGTCAAGCGGCTCAAGGGGGAAAGCCTCTAGTTGCCGACCTTCTCCATCCCGCTGGTGCCGCCGGCGCACGAGATGGCCCAGGAGGAGATCCAAAAGCAGGTCGGCCATCTCGGGCGAGCGACCAACCTTCGGTTCCTCGACGAGGGAGCGCGGCTCGAGTTCGAGGTGGCGGACGACTCCGCCGCGGAGACGGCAGCCCGGATCGCGGAGCTCGCCCAGAGGATCCTGCGAAGCCTGCGTTCGTTGCGCCGCTCGGTCGTCTATCGCTCGCCTCGCTTCGATGCCCCCGAGTTTGCGGGCGACGGCGTGCGCGAGGGAGTCCACGGCATGTGCCGCGGCCTCGTGGCCCTGGAAGGCCTCCCCCTGCGCCTGCTCCGCTACTTCGACCGCGTCTTCGAGGAATTCGGCCACGCCTGGCATGCCGAGCCCCTCGCCGCGCCGTCCTTGATCCCGGTGAGCGTCCTGGCCCGCTGCGACTACCTCCGGTCCTTCCCCCACAGCCTCACCTTCGCCTGCCACCTCGCCGAGGATCCGGATCGGATCGAGGGCTTCCGGCAGCGGCACCTGGAGCGGGAGACGGTAGACGATCGGGCGCTCGCTGACATGCCGCCGCCCGACACGGCCCTCAACCCGGCCATGTGCTATCACGTGTACAACCTCAAGGCCGGCCAGGAGTTACCGCCGGCGGGAGAGGTCTACGGTCTTTGCGGGCACTGCTTCCGCTACGAGGCAGGCAACCTGCGGGATCTGCGGCGCCTTTGGGAC
This sequence comes from Vicinamibacteria bacterium, assembly GCA_035566715.1. Lineage (GTDB taxonomy): Bacteria > Acidobacteriota > Vicinamibacteria > Fen-336 > Fen-336 > DATMML01. The sequence continues at coordinate 2,361 of DATMQU010000668.1, read as the reverse complement.
TTCACCCTGCGAGAAGTCGTGTTCCTTGGCCGGCGAGAGGACGTGCTCGCCCGTCGGGACGAAGCCATCGCCAAGACGGCCCGGTTCCTGGAAGCACACGAGCTGGCGGGCGAGATCCGCACCGCCAGCGACCCGTTCTTCGTTGCTCCCGACGCCCTGGCCAAGACTTATTTCCAGCTCAGCGCGGAGACGAAGTATGAGGTCTCGCTCCTCCTACCGGGGTCCGAGAGGCTGGCCGTGGGCTCGCTTAACTACCACACCGACTTCTTCGGTCGGGCGTTCAACGTGACCGTCGAGGGGGCAGGCCCCATGCACAGCGTGTGCGTGGGCTTCGGCCTCGAGCGTTGGGTCTACGCGTTCCTGGCCCAGCACGGCCCGGACCCGCGGCGCTGGCCGGGACCCGTGCGGGCCGCCGCCGAGGTGCAGGGATCGACGTGATCCGCCTCGAGCGTGTCGATCCGTACGCCTTCGCGGAGCCCGCGAGTCGGATCCTCCAAGAAGCCTGGCCGCCGCCCACCATGCGCTTCACCGCCGATTACCTGCGCTGGCAGTTCAGCTTTCCGGGCCCGCTGCCGCCCCTCGGGGTGGCCGCGTTCGAGGGCGATGAGCCAGTGGGGTTCGTCGGCATGACGCCGCGTCAGCTCCGATTCCGGGGCCACTCGGGCCCCGCTTATCTTCATTCATTCGGTGGCGTCCGGCCGGCCTGGCGGGGCCGGGGCTTGGCGGCCGAACTTTACGCGTATCTGCTGGAGCGCCGCGAGCCGGCCCTCCCGATCGTGGGTTGGATCGAGGAGGGCGCGGGCGGGCATCGAACGCTCATGCGCGCGGCCTCTCTGGCCGGATTCGAGGTCCCGCTACCCGTCCTGGGCGCCAACCCCGTGTACGGGTACCGGCCGGGAAGCTCGGATTCGGATGGCCCGCTCCTGGAGGTGGTGGAGGACGCGGATGGCAGGGCGTTCCTGGACGTGGCCCGGCGCTGTGTGTCTCCCGACACGATCTGGAACGATCCCGACACCGCCATCCTCGAGCACTATCGGCGGGACCCGCGGGGGCGCCTCTTGGTCGTGGTCAAGGCCTCCGACGGCGAGGTGGTAGGAGCCGCGATGCTTGTCCACGCCGAGGTCGTGACCGCCCGCCAGATCGAGCGCGTCGCCACCGTCGACTCGGTCTTCCTGCCCCGGCCCGACCTCGACACCCTCGCGAGCGTCCTTCGGTTCACGGCGCGCCGGTGGGCTCCCCCCGGGCGGCCATCGGTGGTGGGCGCACCCAGCCTCTGGACGGTGCCGGCAGAGGTGCGACGTGCAGCGGGACTCCGGCGCATGGGGAAGGGCTTCCAGGGTCAGCTGGAGGTCCCGAGCCACCGCCACCCCTACGCGAGCGCCGAGGGGACGAACCTCGAGATCGTTTGAGGGCGCGGGCGCTCGAGGGGCGCCGCCCGGGCTCCGGCGGGGGAAGCCGCCGCGACCTTGCCGGGCTCCCCGACCCATGTGGCCGGTAACGTCCCCTCTCGCGTGGCCACGCCCTGCGGGTGGCTCGGCGATCAGCAGCGCGATAGGCACCCTCACGAACCTACCGAATGATGCGCACGGTGAGCCACGCCAGCACAATGGATGCGAGCTCAAGCACGCCGACGCGTCCGAGCCAGAGCAGGGGGCGGCTGGGGAGCGGGATCCGGCCCTCCCGGCGGGCGATGTCCGCCAGCGCTGTCCCCAGGCCCAGGACCAGGAAGAACAAGACTCCGTAGCCGCGGGAGAGGAAGAATGCACCAACGATGAACCCAACCATGGCCAGGCGCATCGCCCTCGCGCAAGGAGCGAGGGAATTGCCGGGAGGGTCCGCCGTCTCCGCGGCGAGCGTCGAGAGCTCGGTCCAGGTGAGCACAATCAGGCTTAGCCAGACGAAATAACCAACGAGACCCAGTTCGGCGAAGCAGTGCACGAAGGAGTTGTGGGCGACGTTTTCGTGGTGGTCGGTAAAGGACCCGAAGCCGACGCCCCATATTGGAGAAGACTTGAGCATCTCGAGGCCCTCCGACCAGGCGGCAATCCGCCCCGCGCCGGACTCGTCTTGCGACAGCGCCCTTCCACCCGTTGCCCCCAGCGCCAGTAGCCCGAGCGCGGCGGCAATGCTCAGCACAAGAGAAAGCAGACGACCCACCCGTTGCCGGAACGCGAGGAACAGAATCGCCAGCAGCGCAAGAAGACCGCCCCTCGAGTGCGTCAGCAGTACCCCATAAACCAAGAGCATTGCGGGGAACCATACGAGGAGCAGGTTCTTCAGCCTGTTCTCTGGAGATCTGAGCGCGATTAGGAGAGGCAGAAGCACCACCAGCGCTTGGGCCAGGTCGTTAGGATCATTGAG
>DATMQU010000667.1:0-2012 GCA_035566715.1 Vicinamibacteria bacterium | reverse complement strand
CACGTTGACGCTCGACAACGCAAAAAACGCGTTCAATTTGCTGCTCTCAATCGGTGCCGGCACCGGCCTAATCTATCTGCTGCGCTGGTTCTGGTGGCGCATCAACGCCTGGAGCGAGGTCTCCGCCATGGCCGCCTCCTTCGTGGTCTCGCTGCTGCTGACGTTCGGCTTCAACCTGAGGGACGACGAGCCCGCGGAGTTCGGCTGGAAGCTGCTCATCACCGTGGCCTGCTCCACCATCACCTGGCTGGCGGTGACCTTCCTGACCGCGCCCGAGAGCAAGGAGACCCTGCTCGCGTTCTATCGCCGCGTGCGGCCCAGCGCCTCGCTCTGGACCCCCATCGCCCGCGAGGCCACGGACGTGGTGCCCGTCCACGACGGCCTCAACAACCTCCTGGACTGGCTGGCCGGGTGCGTCTTCGTCTACATGACCCTGTTCGGGGTGGGCAAGATCATCTTCGGCGCCACGGTGGAGGGGGTCGTCTTCCTGGTCGTGGCCGCGGCCGCGGCGGCCACGATCTACTGGGACCTCAACCGGCGCGGCTGGAAGACCGTGCTGGAGTAGCCCGGCCCGTCACCGCGCCGCTCCGTACGTGGCGCGGGAGGCGTTCCAGGCGTCCACGTCGACCACGGGGCGGACCCCGCCGGGAGGGAGCGGATAAGAGACGCGGATCTCCGTCTTTTCCCCCGGCAGCAGCGCGAGGTAGTTGTCCTCCCAGAAAACGGGGAGGATCTCCCGTCCCCCCGCCCCCTCGGTCAGCTTCAAATGGACCTGGAAGGCCAGCGACGGGCCGGTGTTCTCGATGCCGACCCGGGCCATCCCCTCCGGGCCGGCCTCCTCGAAGCGCGCGCTCAGCGCGAGCGTGGTCGGGGGGAGGGCGGCCAGAGCCGTGAGATCGGCGTGGGTTTTCACGGGCGTGTGAAACCAGTCCGATTTCTCCCAGGCGAGCCCGTCCTCCCGGGTCGAGAGCCAGTAGAAGTTGGAGCTCAACGATCGCCCTCCGGAGTCCAAGAGTCCGAGCTGGAGAAAGTAGGTCGGGGTCAGCGCGGGGACATCGGGCAGCACGAAAGCTCGGGCCACGCCGTCGGGAGGGACGTCGAGGGCGGCCTCGCGCGAGAGCTTCGGGGCGAGGCGGGAGTCGAAGACCCTGGCCGTCACCGTGAGGCCGGCCTTGCCCTCGGTCCCGTCGTTGACCACGACCACGGAGCGATCGTCGTAGGAATACTGGACGTGGAGCGGCTCGCACGCCTTCTTGGTCCCGTAGTAGCCGCCCCCCGGACGAAGGGAGTAGTCGTAGAGGTGCCAGATCAGCGAGGGCCAGGCGTTGTTGAGCATCCACTGGACCACCCCCGTGGAGCCGTACTTGTTGCGGCCAAAGGCCTCGAACATAGCCCGCTCCCCTTCGTAGGCGAGGGCCTGGGCCTTGCGCGCGTAGTCCTCGACCCCGGCCGCCTTGCCGTAGCGGGCCTCCAGCGCCTCCGTGAAGCGCGCCAGGTCCTTGAACTGGCCCCCGCCGGCGTGGAAGTTCCACTCGGCGTCGATGGGCCAGAGGTGATCGGCGGGGAGCATCTCCTTGAGGCTCTCCAGGGGCGGGACCGCCGCCCCCGGGCTCGTCTCCATGTTGAAACCGGAGAAACCGCCCGGGCTCTCCGCCGCCAACCAGTAGGCGGGCGGCACGTAGTCGTAAGGGCCGCTCATCTTGACCCCGGTGGGACCGCTCAAGGGCGTCGGCTTCTTGGTGGCCGAGGACAGGATCGGCTTGGGCCAGCCCAGCGTGGCCAGGATATCGAGGTACGTCCGCTCGATCTCGGGCGGGGGCGGGTTGTCGCTTCCGTTCAGCCAGACGAGGAGGCTCGGGTGGTTCCGCAAGCGGCGGATCTGGTCGGTGAGCGACGCCGCCGCCACCCGCCGGTTCTCCGGGCTCCATTTGTCCCACTGCTCCCAGTGGTCGCAGCAGCACCAGCCCGCCATGACCAGGATCCCGTTGCGGTCGGCGAGGTCGAAAAGGGCG
>DATMQU010000666.1:0-4403 GCA_035566715.1 Vicinamibacteria bacterium | reverse complement strand
CCGTCTGGGCGGCGGCCAACCCGGGCGCGGCCCCCAGCCCGGCGGAGATGGAGCGGGGGCGAGCGGCCGCGGAGAGGGCGAGAGGAGGGAGCGCGAAGACCGAACGAGAACGCGACTACATCGCCGCCGTCAACGCCTTCTACCAGGAGCCCGGGGTCTCCGACTATCCCGCGCGGGCTTTGGCCTTCGAGAGGGCGATGGCCGAGGTCCAGCGGCGGCATCCGGCCGACCGGGAGGCAGCCGTCTTTCATGCCCTCGCCCTCCTGGGCACCGCCTGGCCGACGGACAAGACGTACGCCAAGCAGAAAGAGGCCGCAGAGATCCTGAACACGGTTCTGCCCGGGGCCCCCCAGCACCCGGGCGTGGCCCACTACCTCATCCACAGCTTCGACTACCCCGACCTGGCGGAGCTGGCGCTGCCCGCGGCCCGCGCCTACGCGCAGATTGCCGCTTCTTCACCGCACGCGCAGCACATGCCGTCCCACATCTTCACCCGGCTCGGCCTCTGGGACGAGTCCATACAATCGAACCTCTCCTCCGCAGCGATGGCGAAGCAACACGTCGAAAGGACCCAGGCCGGCACCGCCGCTTTCGACCAGCTCCACGCCCTCGACTACCTGGCCTACGCCTACCTCCAAGAGGGACGCGACAGCGACGCCAAGCGGGTGGTCGATGAGATCAGCGCGGTGGAGAAGCTCGACCAGCAGAACTTCGCCTCCGCCTACGCGTTGGCGGCGGTGCCCGCCCGCTATGCCCTGGAGCGCCGCCAGTGGTCCGAGGCCGCCGACCTCTCCCTGCGTCCGACCGGGTTTCCGTGGCCGCGATTCCGCTCCGCGGAGGCCTTGACGCACTTCGCCCGCGGCCTGGGCGGAGCCCGGAGTGGGAACCTCGGAGCGGCGAGGAGCGGGCTCGAGCGCCTGGAGGCCATCCACGCCGGACTCCTCGGGGCCCATGACGACTACTGGGCGGGGCAGGTGAAGATCCAGCAGCTGGGAGTAGCGGCCTGGATCGCACGGGCGGAGGGGCAGCCGGGGGAGGCGCGGAAGCTCATGCGCGCCGCCGTCGATCTTGAGGACTCGACCGAGAAGCACCCGGTGACGCCGGGATCGTTGCTGCCGGCGAGGGAGCTTCTGGCCGATCTGCTCATGGACCTGGGAGAGCCGGGTCCCGCCCTCACGGAGTACGAGGCATCGATGAAGGTGGCGCCCGGTCGCCTGAACAGCCTGGCCGGCGCCCTGCGCGCCGCCGAGGGCTCGGGGGACTGTGCCCGGGCGGCGGCGCTGCGGTCGAAGCTGGAGGGCTTGTCCGCGAGGGGGGGCGGGGCCCGGGCGACGGCGGCGTTGCATCCGGGTCCGTGAGCGTCCATCCCCGCGCCGGGCAACCCGCGCAGCCGTCAGACCTCGTCGACCTCACTCGACTCGTCACCGCCTACTACACGGAACGGCCAGACCCCTCCGAGCCCGGCCAGCGCGTATCATTCGGCACCTCCGGTCATCGAGGCTCGTCCCTGCGGTGCAGCTTCAACGAAGCGCACGTCCTGGCCGTGGCCCAGGCCGTCTGCGACTACCGGCGAGCGGAGGGGACGAGCGGCCCGCTCTTCCTGGGCATCGACACCCACGCTCTCTCGCTTCCGGCGGGTCGATCTGCCCTGGAGGTGCTGGCCGGGAATGGAGTGGTGACGCTGGTCGACGCCGCGGACGGATACACCCCCACGCCGGTCATTTCCCACGCGATCCTCGCTTGGAACCACGGGCGCGCAGACGGCCTGGCCGACGGCATCGTCATATCGCCCTCCCACAACCCTCCCCCGGACGGTGGCATCAAGTACAACCCCCCCCATGGCGGGCCCGCCGATACCGGCGCCACGGGGACGATCCAGGAGCGGGCCAACTCTCTCCTCGCCGACGACCTGCGGCAGGTGGTGCGCATTCCCTACGAGCGGGCCCGTAAGGCGGCCACCACGCGGGGGCACGACTTTCTCACCGCGTATGTGGATGACCTTCCGTCCGTCGTGGACCTGGAGGCGGCTCGTGCCGCGGGCGTGCATGTGGGAGCGGATCCGTTGGGCGGGGCCAGCGTGGCCTACTGGGCGCGTATCGCCGAACGGCACCGGCTTGAGCTCACGGTGGTGAACGACCGCGTGGACCCGACCTTCTCGTTCATGACCCTGGACTGGGACGGCAAGATTCGCATGGACTGCTCCTCGCCTTATGCCATGGCCGGGCTGATTCGGCTCAAGGATCGGTTCCGGGTGGCGGTGGGCAATGACACCGATGCGGACCGGCACGGGATCGTGGTCCCCGGTTCGGGCCTCCTGAACCCCAACCACTATCTGGCCGCCGCCATCGCCTACCTGTTCCGCCACCGCCCGGGCTGGAGCCCGCGGGCGGCCGTGGGCAAGACCCTCGTGAGCAGCAGCTTGATCGACCGGGTGGCGGCCGCCCTGGGCCGTCCGCTGTTCGAGGTGCCGGTCGGGTTCAAGTGGTTCGTGCCCGGCCTCCTTTCGGGGGAGGTGGGCTTCGGCGGTGAGGAGAGCGCGGGGGCCTCGTTCCTGCGCCGGGACGGATCCGTATGGACGACGGACAAGGATGGCCTGATCCTAGGCCTCCTAGCCGCGGAGATCACGGCCCGCCTCGGCCGGGACCCGGGCGAGCTCTATCGTGACCTGGTACGCGAGCATGGGGAACCTGTCTATGAGCGCATCGACGCCCCCGCTACGCCCGCGGAGAAGGCCCGGCTGGGCGCGTTACGGCCGGAGCAGGTGCAAGCCACCGAGCTGGCGGGCTCGCGGATCACCGGCATCCTCACTGCCGCACCCGGCAACGGAGCCCCCATCGGAGGACTCAAGGTGGTGACGGAGGATGGCTGGTTTGCGGCACGGCCCTCGGGGACGGAGGACCTCTACAAGATCTACGCCGAGAGCTTTCGCGGCCCTGACCATCTGCACCGCGTGCAGGAGGAGGCGCGGACGCTGGTGAGCAGGGTCTTGACCGCCTGAGAGCGTTCGGTCCCGGTGGCCCCGCAAGGCCTCAAGCGCGCCTGAGGAGGCGGGGGTTGCGCCCAACTCCGTTGGGCTCGACGGACATGGCGCTTCCGAGCTTGGGCTTGATTCTTTGCACGCAAGTTCCTCGCCGGCTCGTCTTTGTGCTTGCTTTTGGCGTCCTGACCGGCTGGCTGCTGGCCTTCTAGCCGCAAGGGTTCAAGATCTTGGAGCGGCTTAACAGACAAAGACGTCGCGTGGAGATGTACCCGCAAAGGCTGGGCTGGAACACAAGCTTTGACGATCCGGCCTCGCCGGGAGCGCGTAGACTAGAGTGGGGGTGGTGACCAGCGTCGGAAGACCGTCGACGCTCGGCATCAGAGGGAGGGAGGAACTTCTTGAGATGGTTTGTCTCGACCGGCCTTGCTGTCGCGGTTCTATCCGCTTGGCCCTCGCCCGGGCCGGCGGCTGCGCGGGCGCCACAGCCCGCGACCGCGATCTTCGCGGGCGGCTGCTTCTGGTGCATGGAGCCAGCCTTTGCAAGTCTTGACGGTGTGCTCTCCGTGACCTCCGGCTACACGGGCGGACAAAAAAGAAATCCGTCCTACGAGGAGGTGTCGGCGGGGATAACCGGTCACGCCGAGTCCGTCCAAGTGATCTACGACCCAGAGAAGATCACCTACGAGCAGCTTCTCGTGGCGTTCTGGCACAACATCGATCCCCTGGCCGCCAACGCCCAGTTCTGCGATCACGGCACCCAGTACCGCTCGGCCATCTTCTACAGGGACGAGAGCCAGCGGCGGGCGGCGGAGGAGTCGAGGCAGAAGCTCGAAGAGCAACCGCAGTTCAAGGGAAAGATCAAGACAGAGGTCGTTCCCGCCTCCACCTTCTATCCGGCCGAAGACTATCACCAGCATTTCTATCGCAAGAACCCCGTGCGTTATCATCAGTACCGGCAGGGCTGCGGGCGAGACCGCCGGCTCCAGGAACTGTGGGGAGAGAGCGCAGGAGGACACCGATGAGCGGCCGGTCCTGGTTCGGTCTCGTCATGGCCGCATGCCTCGTCGTGCCGTCGACGGCCCGGCCGCAAACAAAGACGAAGGGATGGCCCGTGAATTTCCAGAAGCCGAAAGACCAAGATCTGCGCAAGGCTCTGACCCCCCTCCAGTATGAAGTGACCCAAAAGGAGGGGACGGAGCCTCCGTTCCGCAACGAGTTCGCCGACAACCACCGGCCCGGCATCTACGTAGATGTGGTGTCCGGAGAGCCGCTCTTCAGCTCAGTCGATAAGTTCGAATCCGGCACCGGGTGGCCGAGCTTCACGCGCCCGCTGGAGACCGCGAATGTCCGGACGCGGACGGACTACAAGCTCGGTCTTCCCCGGACGGAGGTACGATCGGCACACGCCGATTCGCACCTGGGA
>DATMQU010000665.1:0-3506 GCA_035566715.1 Vicinamibacteria bacterium | reverse complement strand
TTCGCCGCCGTCCCCCGCCCTCCCACCGCCTCCACGATGCGGCGCATCGTGATCATCCCCTCCCGGTCCAGCTCGTAGGTCTTCTCGAGGCGAAGCGGGTTCAGCCCCGGCCGGCCGGGCGCGTCCGAACGGGCCGCACCCGCACGCGCAAAATCCGGGAACGTGCTCGCGAAGCTCACGAGTGCGATGCGGCCCTTCCGCGTCTCGAGGTACTTGGGCCGGCTGGCCAGGCCCAGATCCCGGTCGACCCCGGCGTGCACGAGGCCGACCTTGTCGAGCGTACGATTGGTGGCCAGCATGCCTTCGATCCCGTAGTCGCCCGAATGGTTGTTGGCGCGCGCCAAGAGCTTGAATCCCGCCCATTTAAGGGATAGGGCGACCTCGGGCTCGCCCCGCTCGTAACCGCCCCCGTTCTGGGCGGCGGGCCACCCGCTGAACTCGGCCATGGGGAAGACCTGACACTCGAGGTTGGTGAAAGCGACGTCGGCCGCCCTCACGACCTCGACCCAGCGGAGGAACAGCGGATCGTCGAAAACTCGGATATCCCGGGTAATGATGGAGTCGCCGGTCGCGGCCAGGGTCCACTCGGGCTGGGGGTCCATCTGCGCTCCGGCGAGCGCAGCGCAGAGGAGCGCCCCCGCGGCGGCCGACGCGAGCGGAGCGTGCCTCATAGTGGGTCCTCGAGGGCCAGCAAGGGCAGCCCGTTCTCTCGCACCAGACGGTTCACCCCGTCAACCTGGCCTCTTAGACCGCGCAGGCGGGCGAGCGCGGCCGTGAGCGCCGCGTCCAGGTCGCGGAAGCGCGCCTTCATCCCCTCGGTGGGCCGGGCCTCCGCCTGCTGCACGGTCTCGTAGAGGTCGACGAACTCGAAGTCGAGCTTGGGCCCGAAGTGGATAACCTCGATCGGCAGCTCGATGCGGGGGTCGATGAGGTCGGCCTCGGCATTCAGGAGGGACTCCGAGAGGGCCTTGGCCGCCGCCTGCAACGGGGAGAGGGGCCCGGGGGGAGCACCCTCCAGGATGGCTTTGAGCTGCGACCGCAGGGCCTGGGAGCGGCCGTGAGCGGTGTAGAGGCGCGTGAGGCGGTCGCGGATCTGGAGGGCAAGTGCGCTCTGCTCGCGGAAGTCATCCAGCGAAGTGGCCAGTCGCGGATCCTTCTTGACCTCGAAGCGCTCCGACCGGTCGATGGGCCCCGCACGCAGTCGCACCTCATACACGCCGGGCGGCACGCTGGGTCCTTCAAGGTCCTTAGCATGGACTGATTTCGGCGGCACTCTGGGGGGCTCTTGGCGCAGATCCCAGACGAAGCGCTGGAGGCCCGCTTCCGCCGATGGGCGCCCGTCCCCGGAGTCCTTTGAGGATAGGGCCCGGACGAGCGCGCCCGTTGCGTCACGGAATTCAAGCCGGACCTCGTCATTCAAGCCCGCCGGCAGCACGTACTCCACGAGGGCGCCATTGGGGGGATTGCGTCCCAGGTCGGGAAGCGGCTCCGACCTCGAGTGGGTCATGCGGAGGGCGTCGCGAGGGCGGAGCAGGCGGGCTTCCGTGCCCAGGGGGCCCTGCGCGCGCGCGAGAAGGGGGGTCAAGTCGTCCAGGATCCAGAAGGACCGGCCCATGGTCGAGAGGGCCAGGTCCCGGTCCCGAATTTTGAGGTCGGTCACCGGCGTCACGGGGAGGTTCAACTGAAACCGCTGCCAGGCGACGCCGTCGTCGAGAGAGACGTAGAGTCCGAACTCCGTGCCCGCGAAGAGCAGGCCCCTACGCTCGGGATCCTCCCGCACCACGCGCACGAAGTGCCGGGCCGGGATGCCGTTGCGGCCGTCGGTGATCCTCACCCATGTCTGCCCGAAGTCGTTGGTGCGGAAGACGTAGGGAGCAAAATCGTCCAGGCGGTAGCGGTGCACGGCCAGGAAGGCGCGGCCCGGCGCATGGGGCGACGCCTCGATGCGGCTCACGGTGCCCCATTCCGGCATTTCCTTGGGGGTCACGTTCGTCCAGCTCCGACCTCCGTCGCGCGTCACGTGGACGAGTCCGTCGTCGCTACCGGCCCAGAGGACTGCGGACTCGAGGGGCGACTCCTCGAAGGCGACGATGCTGCTGTAGACCTCGGTCCCGGTGTGATCTCGCGTGATCGGTCCCCCCGACACCTGTTGCCTAGCCTTGTCGTCGCGCGAGAGGTCGGGGCTCACGACCTCCCAGCTCTGTCCTTCGTCGCGCGAGCGGTGCACGAACTGCGATGTGTGGTAGAGGATGCTCGGATCGTGGGCCGAGACCCGCACGGGAGCGATGATGGCGAAGCGGTAGCGGAAGTCCTTGGAGGCGACTCCCTCGCCGTATTGAGGGTAGACGTTGATCCGTCGGATCTGTCCCGTCCGGTGGTCGTACCTCTCGAGGATGCCCTCATAGTTCCCGGAGTAGACGATGTTGGAATCCCGCGGGTCCACCGCGACGTCCCCATGCTCGCCCCCTCCGACGTCGTACCAGTCCCGTGGTCCTATCCCGGATCGCGACGTGCGGCTGGGCACGGAGATGGTGCTGTTGTCCTGGCGCGCGCCGTAGAGCCGCCAAGGGAAGCCGTTGTCCAGGGCCAGGCTGTAGATCTGGGCCGTGGGCTGGTTCTCCTGGGTGGACCAGCTCTTCCCGCCGTCGAAGGTGACGCGGGCTCCACCGTCGTCGCCCAGGATCATGACCTCGCTGTCCCGGGGGTTTATCCAGAGCGCGTGGTTGTCCCCGCCGCCCGGCATGATCGCGAAGGACGCACCTCCGTCCGCGGAACGCAGCATCCACCGCCCGTGGGCGGGGCAGAAGAGCACGTCGCGATCGGTAGGGTGCGGCTCCAAGTGCATGTAGTAGAAGGGACGCGCCAGGAGCCGCTTGTCCTTGTTGATCAGGCGGAAGCTGCCGCCTCCGTCGTCAGAGCGATAAAGCCCACCCTCGCCGGGTATCGCCTCCACGAGCGCCCACACGCGCTGCGGATCGGCGGGGGAGAGGGCCACCCCGATCTTTCCCATGATCCCCGCGGGAAGGCCCGCCTGCAGCCGTGTCCAGGTGTCGCCCCCGTCCGTCGTCTTGTAGATGCCACTGCCCGGGCCGCCGCTCACAAGCGTCCACGGCTTGCGCACAACCTCCCAGGTCGCTGCGTAAAGGACGCGCGGGTTTGTGGGGTCGAGGCTGAGGTCTATGGCTCCGGCACTGCTGGTCGCGAAGAGGATGCGCTGCCACGACCGGCCTCCGTCCCGCGAACGGTAGACCCCCCGCTCGGGGCTGGGGCCGAAGGCGTGGCCGAGCACAGCGACGTAGACGAGATCGGGGTCGCGCGGGTGGACTCGGATCTTCCCGATCTGGCCCGCTTCGGGGAGCCCCGCGTGCCTCCACGTACGGCCCGCATCGTCCGAGCGATAGACTCCATCTCCGGCCGAGATGTTGTTACGGAGGCAGGTCTCTCCGGTTCCGGCGTAGACGACATTCGGATCGGAAGGCGCCACGGCAAGGGCGCCGATGGAAGCG
>DATMQU010000664.1:0-5323 GCA_035566715.1 Vicinamibacteria bacterium | reverse complement strand
CGCTCGCGGCGCGGAAGAACCATATATCATAGGTGCCGCCGAGCCGGAGCCGAGAGGCGTGGCTTCAGCGCGCCCACGGGCAGAGTGGCGACCACGAATCGACAAGCAGTCTCGGGGGGCCGGAACCGGGGGGCTCTCCACGCGGATGGACCCCTGCTGCTCTCCATCCAGGTGGACGCTCGGCACCGCACCCGGGGGGGACCGGCCATCCTCCGCAACGGCAGTGAGCGCCACTAGCCCGGCCCCGCTCCGGGCAGACGGGTCCGAGGTCCAGGGCCTGGGGGACTTAAGGCCCGAGCAGTGGAAGTCCGGCCTCGCCGCCTGGCTGGGCTGGCTCTTCGACGGCCTGGACATGCATCTCTACACCCTGGTGGCGGCGCCCTTCGTGATGCAGCTCCTTCAGGCAGGCAGCCCCGCCGATCCCCTCGTCAAGCGGTACAGCTCGTGGATCCAGGCCGCGTTCCTCATTGGCTGGGCGCTGGGCGGGGGTCTCTTTGGCCGGCTGGGCGACATCTTGGGGCGCAGCCGCGCCCTGAGCCTGACCATCGGGACCTACGCCCTCTTCACCGGGCTCTCGTCCTTCGCCCAGACCTGGTGGCACCTCCTGGTCTTCCGCTTCCTGGCCGCGCTCGGGGTCGGAGGCGAGTGGGCGGTGGGCTCCTCGCTCTTGGCCGAGACCTGGCCGCGCCGGTGGGGACCATGGATCGCCGCCGTCCTCCAGCTCGGCGTCAACATCGGAACCCTTCTCGCCTGCGTGACCGTCTATCTGATGGCAGACCAGAACCCACGCTGGGTTTTCCTGGTCGGCGTCGCCCCCGCCCTCCTCGTCTTCTGGATTCGCCGGGCCGTGCCCGAGCCCGCGGAGTGGCGGGAGGCCAAGTCCAGGGCGGTCCAGGCGAGGCCGCCCGTCTCCGCCCTCTTCACGGGCGAGGTGCGAGCGGTCACGATAAAGACTATTCTCGTCTGCTCCCTGACCCTCACCGCCTGGTGGGCGTTCCTGTTCTGGAACCAGCAGCACCTGCGGAACCTCCCGGAACTGGCCGGCTGGCCGACGGCCCGCGTCGAGCAGCTGGTCAGCCGGTCTTTCTTCGTCGTAATCGTGGCCTCGTGCTTCGGGAACTTCCTCGCCGGCCTGCTCGCCCACTGGCTGGGCTATCGTCGCGCCATCGCCCTCACCTGCTTGGGGCTATTCGGTTCCTATTGCGCCGCCTATGCCGTCCCCCGCGAGCATGCCTCCCTGACCCTTTGGCTGGCCGTCATCGGCATCTTCTCGGGGGTCTTCGCCCTCTTCACCATGTACCTGCCGCCCCTCTTCCCGACCCTGCTTCGCACTACGGGCGCCGGGTTCTGCTACAACATCGGGCGTATTGTGGCGGCTCTGGGAACCGTGTTCTTCGGCTTCTTCGCGCGGGTGGGAGACTTCCGCCTGGCCCTGCTCTACGCGGGCTTCCTCATCGCCCCCGCCGCTCTCTTGGCTTGCTTCCTGCCCGAACTGAAAGTCAACCGCGGTGGGCGTTGAGCTCTCGGATAGACCATCGCTTAGCGGGGAGCGGGCCTTGGCTCAGCGTTTGGTGCTCAAACATCCACCATTGCCGAAAGGCCCAGCTCGGCCGTCAGGAGGAACGGGAAGGGCGAAGTTTGGGGCGGGTTCCAGATGCCGAAGAGCGAGAGGCAGTCAGTCTGGCAAGCCGAGCAAGCCAGCGACGGAGATGTCCTCGTCGATGTCGGGCCAGTGAATTCCGGTCCCCGGCCCGATGAGTCGCCAGCGGTTCCGTTGCTCGGGGCTGGCGTCGCGCAGCCTCGGAAACCACTCGAGCGGTACTGTCAGAGTGCGCCCGTCTTCCATGTGCACGACAAAAGCATCGGCGACGAAGTTGACTTCGCGCGCTCGCGCCTGGGGGGGGCTAACCACGGAAGTGTTCATTCCACCGCTCCACGAAAGCCGCTTGGTGCTGGAAGGTCAGTTCTCGGACGCGCCGTAGCTCGCCCGGTGTAAGCCGGTACGAGTAGACAAGCTCTACCGGCTGGAGCCAGAGCTTGGCCTCCCCGTCCCCTTTCTCGACGTGGACATGGGGCGGCTCTTGTCGCTCGCTGCTGTAGATGAAGAAGCGAAAGCCTTCGACCCGAAGGAGCGTGGGCATCCCTTTTCTTTAACTCTCGAGGCTGCACCACAAGGTCCTCTCCCTTGGACAATTATACGTCTGTTCACGCACGATGGTGACGCCTACCCTTGTGTGACCTAGAGGTCGCGCAGCCGCTTCGCCGCTTCCTCCGGGGTCAGATCGCGCTGGGCCTCCGCCGTCATCTCGTACCCGACCAGGAACTTACGCACCGTGGCCGAGCGCAGGAGGGGCGGGAAGTAGACGCCGTGCAGGCGCCAATGCGGATGTTCGCCCCCATCGCTAGGTCGGCCGTGCCACCCCATTGAGTAAGGGAAGGCGGTCCCGAAGAGAGCGTCGTAGCGTCGGTTGAGCTCCTTGAGCGCCTCCGCGAGGGCATCGCGCTCGGGCCCGAGGAGCGACGGCAGGTCCGGCACCCGCCGGGTTGGGAGCAGCATGGTCTCGAACGGCCACACCGCCCAGAAGGGGACCACAACCATCCAGTGGTCGTTGCCCCAGACCAGCCGCTTCCCTTGGCTCAGCTCGGTTTCCAGGTAGTCCCCGAGCAGGTCGTGGCTGTGGGCCTGAAGGTATCGGCGCTGCGTGGCCGTCTTACGGGCCGGGATCTGGGGGACGTATCCGGTGGCCCAGACCTGACAGTGCGGGTGGGGGTTGGAGCAGCCCATCATGGAGCCCTTGTTCTCAAACACCTGGACGTACTCGATGAAGTCGCGCCCCCCGAGCTGGGCCACCTCCTCCGCCCAGGCGTCCACCACCGAGCGGATCGCGCTCACTTCCATCTCGCCGAGGGTGAGGTCGTGCCGGGGGGAGAAACACAGCACGCGGCAGAGGCCGCGCCCCGGTCGCGTCAGCAGTAACCCATCCTCGTCCAAGGTCTCCGCGGAGACCTCGGGAAGAAGGGCCGGGAAGTCGTTGTCGAAGGCGTGGGTCGTGGTGTAGTCGGGGTTGCGCTCACCGGTCGCCCGCAGGTTGCGCGGGCAGAGATAGCAGTCCGGGTCGTATGCGGGCAGAGGGCTCTCCCGCGTCGCCTCCACCCTTCCTTCCCACGGCCGGGAGAGGCGCTGCGGCGAGCACAGCACCCACTCGTCCAGCAACGGGTTGTAGCGGCGATGCGGGCCGATCACATCGAGGACCTCGGTGGCGCGACCCCCGCGCCTTGGGGGATTCTAACCGGGCCGCGTGCTAGCATCGCTGCCGCCATGGCGGGGATCAAGCTCGGCCTCGTTGACCACCTCATCCTCGGCCTCTACTTCGCCTTCGTGCTCGGCATCGGCTGGGCGCTGCGGCGCCACCAGAAGACGAGCGCGGACTTCTTTCTCTCCGGGCGCTCGATCCCGGCCTGGATCGCGGGCCTGGCCTTCCTCTCCGCCAACCTGGGCGCCCAGGAGGTCATCGGAATGGCCGCCTCGGGGGCCAAATACGGGATCGCCACCAGCCATTTCTATTGGGTGGGGGCGATCCCGGCCATGGTGTTCGTGGGCGTCTTCATGATGCCCTTCTACTACGGCTCGCGGGCGCGCTCCGTGCCCGAATACCTGAAGCTGCGCTTCGACGAGAAGACGCGGGGGCTCAACGCGATCACCTTCGCCACCATGACCGTGTTCTCCTCTGGGATCTCGATGTACGCACTGGCCCGGTTGCTGGAGATCGTGCTCGGCTGGGACTTCAACTTCAGCGTCTGGGTCTCGGCTTTGATCGTGCTCTTCTACATCTACCTGGGTGGGCTCACCTCCGCCATCTACAACGAGGTCCTCCAGTTCTTCCTGATCGTCCTGGGCTTCCTGCCCCTCGTCTTCCTCGGCCTCAAGGACGTGGGGGGCTGGGCCGGGCTCAGCTCCCGCCTGGCCCGGGTCTCGGTCGCGAACGGCTTCGCGCCCGGGGCCTGGAGCCAGTCCTGGTCGCACCTGTCGACGCCGCGGGCGAACCCCATGGGCGTTGAGTGGTTCGGCCTCGTCATGGGGCTCGGTTTCGTGCTCTCCTTCGGTTACTGGTGCACCGACTTCCTGGTCGTCCAGCGGGCCATGGCCGCGCGCTCGCTCTCCGCGGCCCGCCGGACCCCGCTCATCGCCGCCGTCCCGAAGATGCTCTTTCCCTTCCTCGTGATCCTGCCCGGCATGATCGCGATCGCCCTCACCTTCGCGGGGGACGGCCGCGGCTTTGCCCTCCCCCGCAAGGGCGAGGGGTTCGACTACGACCTCGCCATGCCCATGATGCTGGCCCACTATTTCCCGCCCGGGCTCCTGGGGCTGGGCCTGACCGCCCTCATGGCCTCCTTCATGTCGGGGATGGCGGGCAACGTCACCGCCTTCAACACCGTGTGGACCTACGACATCTACCAGGGCTACATCCGCCGCGAGGCCTCCGATGTCCACTACCTCTGGGTGGGGCGCATGTCCACCGTGTTCGGGGTGCTCCTGAGCGTGGCCACGGCCTACCTCGCCACCCGCTTCAACAACATCATGGACTTCCTGCAGCTCGTGTTCGCCTTCGTCAACGCCCCCCTCTTCGCGACCTTCCTGCTCGGCATGTTCTGGAAGCGGGCCACCGGAAACGGCGCTTTCTTTGGACTGCTCCTGGGCACCCTGGCCGCCGCCCTCCACCACGGCTTGACCCTTCCCGCGGGGGCCTCTCCCGGGATCAAGGGCGGCTGGCTCGGCGCCTATGGCGCCTACCCGAGCGAGATGGCCCAGAACTTCTGGACCGCGATCTGCGCCTGGACCGCCTGTTTCGCCCTGACCATCGTCATCTCACTCATGACCCGCCCCACGAAGAGCGAGGCCGAGCTGAAGGGGCTCGTGTACGCCCTCACCCCCCGGCCCGCGGACGAGCACGTCGCCTTCTGGAAGCGGCCAGAGGGGCTGGGCGTCGTCGTCCTCCTCCTCGCCATCCTGCTCAACGCCGTCTTCTGGTAGGGGGATAGGTCATGCTGGACATCCGCCTCCCCATCGGCCTCCTCTTCCTCCTCCTGGGCGCCCTTCTCACGGGCTACGGGCTCGTCTCCGACCCTTCCCTGTACACGCGCTCGCTGGGCATCAACGTCAACCTCGACTGGGGGGCGGTCCTGCTCGTTTTCGGGGCGGCCATGCTGTACCTGGGCCGGTCGCGCACGGGGAGGGGGGGGACGAGCCAGGGCGAGCCGTGAGCCCGCCCCCGGAGGTCGTCGAGGTCTTCGCGCGGCGTTTTGGCGGGCGGCCCGTTTGGCT
>DATMQU010000663.1:0-4337 GCA_035566715.1 Vicinamibacteria bacterium | reverse complement strand
CCGGCAAGGAGTTCTTGGACCTCCGCGTGGAGGGCGAGAGCGGGGCCTTCCCCATCGGGCTGCCCCGGGCCGCGCTGCGCGTCTTCGGCTACCTGCTTTCCGCCGCCGCGCTCGGGATCGGCTTCCTGATGATCGCTCTCCGGGGCCACGGTCTGCACGACCGGATTGCGGGTACCCGGGTGGTGCGCCGGCGGCGGGGGGTCTGAGCCTGGAGCCCACGGGGGTCGAGCCCTTGTCCGGGGAGCCCATCGCCCTCTCCGCGTCGGCGGGGGAGAGCCGGACGCGCGTCTGGCGCGCGGTCTGGGAGCTCCTCCACGATCTGTCCGTGGCCGTCCTCTTCTGTTTCTTCCTGATCACCTTCGTGGCCCAGGCCTTCCGGGTCCAGGGGACGAGCATGCTTCCCCTCCTCGAGGACGGAGAGCGGATCATCGTCAACAAGTTCGTCTACCGCTTTCATTCCATCGAGCGGGGCGACGTGGTGGTGTTCTGGTACCCCCGGGACCCCACCGTCTCCTTCATCAAGAGGGTGGTGGGCCTGCCCGGGGACACGGTGGAGGTGAAGGCGGGTGAGGTCTATATCAACGGACACCTGGTCCGGGAGGACTACATCCCGCCCCGCTTCCGGGACGACGAGACCTTCGCGCCCGTGGAAGTCAAGAAGGGCTATTACTACGTGATGGGCGACCACCGGAACAGCAGCAACGACAGTCGGAGCTGGGGTGAGGTGCCCGAGAAGTACGTCTACGGCCGCGCCGTCTTTCGTTTCTGGCCCCTCGCCAAGATGGGCGTCATCCACTGACCGCCTCCCCGCGGTCCGAGCGTGTCCTGCGGCTGAGCCGCCAATGAGGTAGGGAAGCGATGAGGAGCCTGACCAAGAGGGGATGGAACCTCCCCTGGGCGTTGACCCTGCTCGGGCTGGGCTTGGGCTGCTCGCACGAGACGACGCCCGCACGGGCGGCGCCCCCCGTGGCCAAGGCGCAGGTCCAGGAGCGGCCGCAGCTTGCCCCCCTCCCTCCCGGAGGCGAGGACTTCGCGGCCGAGGTCCGCCTGCTCCACCGGGTGGCCGCCTGCGGCAGCGACGAGCCCCTGCCCCCCTCTCTGGACAAAGCCACCGTGGACGAGCACTGCGCTTGGCTCCTGCCCCGACTCCAGACCTACCGCCAGACGTACCTGAAGGTGGTCACGCCCTTCTTGGCCGCACGTCGGCCCCCGTCCCTCCCCTTTGCGGTGGTCTACCCGTTTGGGGGCGGCGACCTCCTCTCCGCCATCACCACCTATCCCGACGGTCTCGAGTTCACCACCCTGTCCCTGGAGCACGCCGGCGACCCCCGGCGCATCGCGGAGATGGACAAGGACCGGCTGGCCCGAAGCCTGGACCAGCTCCGCCGGCGGATCCGGGGCCTCTTCGCCTACGCGGAGAGCACGAGCGAGAACCTGATGCAGATGCAGAGGGGGGACCTCCCCGGGCAGCTCTCCTTCTTCCTGGTGGGCCTCTCCGCGCACGGCTACGAACCGGTGGGGCTGCGCTATTTCCGCGTGCAGGAGGACGGGACCCTACAGTACTTCGATCGGCAGGAGATCGCGGCCGAGGAGGGGAAGATGGCCCAACGCCTCAACCGGGTCTGGGTCTCCCCGGACTTCTCGGAGGTGTTCTCGAACGCGGAGATCGCTTTCCGACCCCGGGGGTCCGGCCCCGAGGGGGGCCTGCGCGTCCACCGGCACATCGCGGCCAACCTTGCCGACGACCACTTTAAGGCGGATCCGTCGGTGCTCCGCCACCTCGAAGCCAAGGGCAAGGTGGCGGCAATGACCAAGGCCGCCAGCTACCTCCTGTGCGGGGAGGGCTTCAGTCGCATCCGGGGCTACCTCCTCTCGCACATGGCCTTCATGATCTCGGACTCCACGGGCATCCTCCCCAGCCACGCCACCAAGGCGGGCTTTCGCCTCGAGACCTACGGGACCTTCAAGGGGCCGATGGAGACGTCCAAGGGGCCGTTGGCGGTCAGCCCGGCCTGCTTGGACGAGTTTCTCAAGCTCTGGAGCTCGCAGCCCCATCGGGATCTGCCGTTCCGCTACGGCTATCCGGACTCCACCGGGCAGAATCACCTCATGATCACCCGGCCCGCCCCTCCCGCCGCACCCGCGCCCCGGACCTGAGGCGGCGCTAGGCCGAAGAGGGGGGGCGGCAGTGCGCCCCCTACCGGTCGGCGGTCAGGATCACGGCGAAGACCAGGAGGTGTTGGCCAGGGCTGAGGCCGATCACGCCCCCTGGCAGCTCCGCCCCCTGGAAGAACCCTCCCTCCGGTCCCCGGGAGTCGTCGTAGCGGTGCTCCAGGCGGAAGATCGCGCACGCCTGCTTGTAGGGAAGGCGGTATTCCAGGGTGGTGGTGACGGCCTTGACCGTCTGGCGGAACGAGGTCCAGCGGCCGTCGCGATCCCAGAGGATCTCCGGTCGGACGGTGGCGCTCCAGCGTGGGGTGAGGGTCCAGTGCACGGGCAGCTGGCTGGTCATCATGAGGGCGCGCGGATTGCCGGGGGCCACCACGTTCTCCGCCGTGTAGATGTACTCGAAGGCCACCGTCAGGCGGTCCGTCTTGCGCTCCAGGATGGTGTCCGTGAGCCACCGCCAGTAGGTGAGCGAGGTGTCGGCTTGGTGGGGCCCGACCATGACCGTTTCCTTGAGGCTCAGGTGGGGGTCGGCCGCGTAGGCGACCTGGCCGCCCCAGCTGGGGACGTCGTTGGCGTGGGCCAGATGAAAGTAGCCATTGAGGAGGAAGACCGTGCCCGTGAGCTTGGCCGTGAAGGGATAGCTGGCGTTGACCCCCATCATGAAATAGGGCGTGAAGTCGGCGCCCCAGGACCGGGTGTACTCGAAGTTGTCCTTGGGGTACAGGGAGTCGTAACCGATCAGGCTGCCGAAGATACCGCCCTGGAGGGTGAGCCCCTTGCCTACGCCCGCCAGGTAGGACACGTTGGTGGGTCCCAGGTGGCGGAGGAACTCCGAACCGCCGAGGTTGGGGGCGGTGGCCGAGTATCCGAAGACCTCGGTGTCCTTCCCGGCCTGCGCGGTCAGCTCCACCCCCCAGCGTGACTCTTCGGAAGCCTTCTTGCGGAGATAGAGCCCGGCCAGGTTGACGTGCAGGCGGTCCACGTGCTGGGTGGTGCCCCGACTGCGGAAGAGCCGATTTCCCGGGTGATTGAAGTCGAGCAGATAGGCGGCGTCGGCGAACGCCCCCGAGTGCCAGGCCGAGGTCGGGGACTCTGGGGGGGCTTCGGGGGGCGGGGCCTGGGGGGGCTCTGTCACCTCCGAGCCCCCGGCGGGGCGGGGGGTGGCGGGTGCGCTGCCCCCGTTTGATGGGACCGTGTCCGCCCGCGGGCCCTTTTCGACCGCCTCCTGCCCCCGGCTCGGGGACGCCCCGGCCAGGATCACAAGGAGCGCGAGCGGGAGGAGGGCTCCGGGGAGTCGATGCTGGGGGCGGCCAAATCGCACGGTCATGTGTCTTTCAAGCTCCCTTTCTCGCTTTCCCCTTGCCTCGCGACGTCGAACCCGCGGACTCAGGGATGAGGTACGTTCGGTTTCATCAGAAGCGGGCCAGCTGCCCCGCCCGCGGGGGGGAGAGAGGGATTCCCGGCAGTGTCGCGCCGGCCGGCCGAACCCCCCGAGGGTCCTTCCCGGATGCCGCCGGGGTGGGCCCGGGGAGGGGGATCCGGGCTCCTTGGCAGGAGCTTCGCCTGCGGCGAGAACTCTCGCCCAGGGGAGGACGTGGGGATCGGACATGCGTAGCCAAATCCTTCCAGAGGATCCCGGAAAAGGCAAGGGCCCGTCTCGATGGTGGGGAGGGCGCGGGCTTGGAAGAAGAAAGCGGAGAGGGCTATCCTTACACGGTCGGGGGCCGCGTGGCGCGAGGCCAACCCGAGAAGGAGGAAGGGGACGGTGGAACGATCGGCGATCCTGGCTCTGGAGGACGGCACCATCTTCGAGGGCCGGTCCTTCGGACGTGCGGGAGAGGTGACGGGCGAGGTCGTGTTCAACACCGCGCTCTGCGGCTACCAGGAAGTCCTGACCGACCCCTCCTACGCCGGCCAGATCGTGACCATGACCTACCCCCACATCGGCAACTACGGCGTCAATCGCGAGGACGTGGAGTCGGCGCGCCCCCAGGTCGCGGGCTTCGTGGTGCGGGAGGTCTCCACCGTGGCTTCCTCCTGGCGGGCCTCAGGGGAACTCCACCGCTACCTGGACGAGGCGGGGGTGGTGGGCATCAGCGAGATCGACACCCGCGCCCTCACCCGGCACCTGCGCACCCACGGGGCCAAGCGGGGCATCATCTCCACCC
>DATMQU010000662.1:0-8196 GCA_035566715.1 Vicinamibacteria bacterium | reverse complement strand
TGGGGGACCAAGTGAAGGTGGGGCAGGTGCTCTGCATCATCGAAGCCATGAAGCTCATGAACGAGATCGAGGCGGAGATCACGGGCGAGGTCCTTCGCATCCACCCCGAGAACGGACAGCCCGTCCAATACGGTGACTCGTTGTTCACGATCCGTCCCACCCCCTAGCATGGCTGCCCCGGCCGCGGGCGGCCCCGGCTCCGAGTCATGTTCAAGAAAGTACTGATTGCCAACCGGGGCGAGATCGCCCTCAGGGTCCTCTGGGCCTGCAAGGAGCTCGGGCTCAAGACGGTGGCTGTCTACTCCGAGGCCGACCAGGGCAGCCTCCACGTGCGTTTCGCCGACCAGGCCGTATGCATCGGACCCGCGCGCAATATCGAGTCGTACCTGAACATCCCGGCCATCATCAGCGCGGCCGAGATCACGGGGGCCGACGCCATCCATCCCGGATACGGTTTCTTGTCCGAGTCCAGCTACCTGGCCGAGATCTGCGAGGCCTGCAACATCAAGTTCATCGGGCCCGGGCCCCAGGCCATCCGGCTCATGGGGGACAAGAGTCGAGCGCGGAAGGCGATGATGAAGGCGGGGGTGCCGGTCCTCCCCGGCTCGGTGGGCGTACTGGAGGACGAAGAGAAGGCGGTCAAGGTGGCACGGGAGGTCGGTTTCCCCGTCGTCCTCAAGGCGTCGGCGGGGGGAGGAGGCCGCGGGATCCGCATCGTCCGCAACCCCGCCGATGTGGCCCAGGCGTTCCGCGCCGCCCAAGCCGAGGCCGCGGCGGCCTTCGGCGTTCCCGACGTCTACGTCGAGAAGTACATCGAAGGACCCCGGCACATCGAGATTCAGGTCATGGCCGATACCAAGGGCAACGTGGTGCACTTGGGGGAGCGCGAGTGTTCGATCCAGCGCCGCCACCAGAAGATCCTGGAGGAGGCCCCCTCCACTGTCGTCTCCGAGAAGCTGCGGCGGAAGATGGGGCGCACCGCGGTCGAGGCTGCCGCCGCCGTCCAGTACGTGAGCGCGGGGACGGTGGAGTTCCTGGTCGACGAGGAGGGGGACTACTACTTCATGGAGATGAACACCCGCATCCAGGTGGAGCACGGCATCACCGAGCTCATCACCGGGCGGGACCTCGTCAAGGAGCAGATCCACGTGGCGGCGGGCGCCCCCTTGTCTTTTGCCCAGAAGGACGTGACGTTCAGCGGCCACGCCATAGAGTGCCGCATCAACGCCGAGGACCCGTTCACGTTCGTCCCCTCCCCCGGCATCATCCGCCACTTCCACGTCCCCGGGGGCCCCGGGGTCCGGATCGACACCTTCGCCCACGAGGGCTGCGAGATCTCGCCCTACTACGACAGCCTGGTGGCCAAGCTCATGACCCACGGCCGAGACCGCAAGGAGGCCATCGCCCGCATGCGTCGCTGCCTGGAGCTCATGGTGGTGGAGGGGATCAAGACCAACATCCCCCTGCACCGGCGCATCTTGGACGACCCCGACTTCCAGGCCGGGCGCGTGGACACGCGCTTCATGGAGCGTTACCGGGTCGCCAAGAATGTGGTCCCCGCGGCTTCCTGAACCCCTCCCCGGCGCCGCGTCGCCCCCTCCCTCGCCGGTCCGGGACCCCGGCCCACGTCAGAGGCGGTCGCGCGCGGCCCAGGCCGGGGATGGGAGCGGGCCACGGGCTCGGGCGGGTACCCGGCCGTGGCCGGCGCGACCGGGCGGCGTCGCTTCTGCTTGAGCGGCACGGGGTCGGAGGTCGGCGCGGGCAACGGTAGGGACGGTTGGCTCCCCTGCCTGCTCGCCCTGACCGCGCTCTTGCCCGACCTGAGCGCGGCCATCCCCGGCCGCAGCTACTACTTCCGCGACTTCAGCGTCACCTTCTATCCTCTCCGGCTCTTTGCGGCGCGCGAGTGGGCGAGCGGACGATGGCCGTTCTGGAATCCCTATATTCACGAGGGTTCCTTCGCCTTGCCCGTCTTCTACCCTCTCGACCTGCTCCACGTCCTCTGGCCAGGCCCGGCCGCGGTGTCCTGGCTCCTGACCCTTCAGCTGCCGTTGGCCGCTCTTTGCGCCTACGCGCTCGCGCGGGACTTCAAAGCGAGCCGCAAGGGGGCGTTCGTGGCCGGTTCCGTCTATGCAATGGGCGGCCTTTGTCTCTCCTCGCTCAGTCTCTACGTGTTTCTCCAGGCTCTGGCCCTGGCGCCGCTCGTTGTCCTGGCCTTCCATCGAGCGGCCGCTCGCGGCGGTCGCTGGGTCCCCCTGGCCGGCCTGGCGCTCGGCCTTTCCCTGACCACGCTCGCCCTCGAGTTCGTCGTCCAGGGCCTGGCCCTCGGGCTGGCCCTCGGCCTCGCCGCGTCGCGCGGACGGGCGGGGGTGGGACGGATGGGCACCGCCGCTCTCGTCGGCCTGCTGCTGGCCGGGGTCCCGGTCGTTCTCGTGGGGGGAATGCTCGGGGAGACCGTTCGCGGGGTCGGCTTTCCGCCCGAGGTCGCCCTAGGGAACGAAGCCCATCCCCTGAGCCTGCTGCAGGCGCTGGTCCCCGGACTCTTCGGCTCCCTCTCGTCGCCGGTCGAGTCCTGGTGGGGTGGCCACTTCTTCACCAAGGGATTCCCCTATTTCTTGAGCCTGTACTTGGGGCCCCAGGCCTTGGCCTTGGCCTGGAGCGGAGTCCCGGGTCTCGACAAGCGGCGGCGGTGGATCCTGCTCGGGGGAGCCGGTCTGGGCCTCTGGTATGCCCTGGGCGCCCGGGGCGGGCTTGCCCCCCTGGTCTCCGCCCTGCCCGTCCTTCGCTCGTTTCGGTTTCCAAGCAAGGCCCTGCTCCTACCCCATTTGGTCGTCTCGCTCCTCGCGGGCCTGGGGACGGATCGGCTCTTCCGGGGTCAGGGGTGGGGCGGGTATGGCCGGGCGGCCGGGCTGGCGGCCACGCTGGTCCTGGCCTTGGCCGGAGTCGTCCTCGCCTTTCCGGAGCCGGTCGGGGCCTGGGCCCACATCGAGCCCTCCTTTCGGGCCGTTCTGGGGCAGGTCCTATCCGTGGGCTGCCTGAGGGTGGCGGTTGTCGCCCTCTTGGGGGTGGGCCTCGCCGTCGCGGTGGGTAGGGGATGGATGCGGGCGCGTCCGGCCACCGCCCTGGTGATGGTCGTGCTCGTCCTCGACCTGGCCGAGGCCGGGGCCGGGCTCAACCCCCAGACGACACCCCGGTTCTTCGACCCCCTGCCCGAGATGGCCGCCGAGGGCCTTAACCGACTGGAAGGAGGGCGGGTCTTCACCTACGGCGTCGACTACAGCCCCGCGTTCCTTCGGTTCCTGAACCAGGGCTCCCCCGGCCGCGGCCTCGCCTCATTCTTCATCAACCGCCAACTGCTCGCCCCCTACAACAACATCCTGGACGGGGTGGAGAGCCCGGAGGCCAAGGACCTGACTTCCTTCGTGCTGCGGCCTCCCGAGTTCAGCCCCGAGGACTACGCGCCGGAAGCGGTGGCCGGGATCCTGCCCCGGTTGAAGAATGCCGCGGTGTCCCGCATCCTGAGCCTCGATCCTCTCGCTCATCCAGATCTCAAGCTTCGCGCGCTGGTTCCTTTGGGCCCCGAGGGCCTTCAGATCCACGTCTATCAGATCAACGGGCCCTGGCCCCGCGCCTATCTGGCCTGCCGGGTCCTGCCCGCGCCGGAAAGAGAGATGGCCTTGGCTTCGCCCCTGGGCGCCGACTTCGATCCCGCTCGGGATGTCGCCCTGGAAGAGCCCGGAAGGACGGCCTGCCGGCAAGGCACCGTGTCTCGCCTCGAAGCCGTCCCCGGCCGGGAACGGTACCAGGCGGTTAGCGATGGTGAGGGGTACCTCGTGATCCGGGAGAGCTTCGCCCTTCATTGGGTCGCGAGCGTCGACGGGAGCGAGGTCAGAGTGCTCCGGGCGAACGGCAAGCATCAGGCGGTGCCGGTCCCGGCGGGAAGGCACGAGGTCGTGCTCCGCTACCGTCCGCCGGGGCTCGGCCTGGGCCTGGCGGGGACGGGGCTCGGCGCTTTGCTTGCCGTGCTTCTTTGCCTTCGCCCCTCAGGGCCCGGGACGGCACACGATGGCTGAGGCCGCCTCCGCGGAGACCGAGGGATGAGACTCGGTCGGGGGCAACCCGGAGAGCCGACGCCCCTCTCGCCCCAAACCACGCTCTGGATGACGATCGGGCTCCTGGTTACCTTCTTGTCACAGTTCGTTTGGGTCCAGGCCACGAATTTTGGGGGCCACGACGAGTGGCTGATCGTTTCCCTCAACGCCAAACACGTGGTCGGCTTTCCCTACGCGAACCGGCCCCTGGTGTTGCTCGGGAGCCTGCCCGTGGCCCTCCTTTGGCCGCACGCGCTCAAGGCTTACCTGTTCTTTCACACCCTCTACCTCTCGCTCTCCGGAGTACTCGTCTTCCTCCTTTTCCGCCGCCTGGCTCCCCACTCCTCCCTGCTCACGTTTCTGACCGCGGTCTTCTCGCTGGTGTGGGTGCCCCTCGACTTCATGCGTTTGGACACCGTCCTGATGACTGGATACTCGGGCTTCACCTTTCTCACCTTCCTGGCCTTGTTCCTTCTCGTCGAGTCTTGGCAGCGCCAGAGCGTCGTTCTGCTCCTAGCGGGGGCTTTTCTGGGCTTTGTCACGACCCGCGGAGGCGAAGCCACGGTGCCGCTCCTCGCCTTGGCCCCCGCCCTCTTGCTCCCCCTGCGGGGAGACCGCCCCCTTTGGACCTGGGTAATTGTTTGGGAGTCGTTGGTGGTGGCGGGGGTGGCCCTCATCGTTGCCCCCCTGGCCAGCCCCGGCCAGGGCTCCTACCAGCTCTCGGCCTTAGGATTGGATCCGCACCCCCTCCATGTCGCGGGCCGGCTTTTGGAGCAGTTCCGCTTCCACCTCCTGCCCCTTTTCACGAGCCCTCCCCGCGAGATGGCCCGGATCGGCGTGGTCGCCGCGGTGGGGGTGTTTGGGCTGGTCTACGCCGTGGGGACGAGGAACGAAACGGAGGCGAAGCCGGGCGGGGCCGATATGCCCTTCTTGCCGGGCGCGATGCTCCTGGGTCTGGTCTGGGCGGGACTCGGATACTCCACCTACGCCCTCAGCCGGGCCATCAACACCCCGGCCCGCACCCAGATCTTGTCCTCCCCCGGCATCGGGCTCTTCCTGGCCGGAGGGGTTTGTCTCCTTGGCCGTGCCTTCGCACCGCCCTGGCGCCGCCTGGCCATCGGCCTCCTCGCGGGGTGGGTGGTGGCCGTAGGCGCGGGGCGCACGCTGGCCATGCAACGGGAGTGGGACCTGGCCAGTGCGTGGCCGGCCCAAAACAGTACGCTCGTCAATCTGACCCGGGCCGCGCCCGACCTGAAGCCAAACACCTTCGTGCTCCTGATCGACGAAGCGGGAGCCTGGCCCGCGACATTCACCTTCCGGCACGCGGTCGAGTATCTCTACCGGGGTCGTGCGCTGGGGTCGGTGTGGGGAGCCCAGGAGTTTCTCTACCCGACCGTCTTCGCGGGCGACGGGGTGCACTCGGACCCTTGGGAGATCATCCGCAGGCCCTGGGGCTCCGCGACCAGCCATCACGGCTACGACGAGGTGATGGTCGTGGCGCTCAGGCCTTCCGGCGAGCTGGACATTCTCGAGCGCTGGCCGGAGGCCCTGCCTCCCTTGCCGCCGGGGGCGGTCTACCGCCCCCGGGACCGGATCGTGGCCGGCGGCTCCCTGCCCGAGGAACGTGGCATCTTGGTCGGCGGGCCTTGAGGATCGGTTATCATCAGGCGCGCGATGCGACCGAGAACCCCGCGCGGGACCCCCGCTCTTCTTCCCGACGCTGAACCGCCCTTTCCTTCGGGGCCTTTGCGGGGCACCAACCGCGGAGGGGAAAGGGCCGGCACCGGGGTTCCCATGAGGCAACGATGACCGCCCGCCTGCTCGACGGAGCGGCCACCGCCCGTGCCATCAAGGAGGAGCTTAAGGAGCAGGTTCGGGAACTGGAGGGGCGGGGACGCCGGCCGGGCCTCGGGGTGCTGCTCGTCGGTGACGATCCCGCTTCCGCGGTCTACGTGCGCAGCAAGACGAAGTCGTGCGCGGAGCTGGGAATCCACCACGAGACCCGGCATCTCCCCGCGAGCGCCACGACGGAGGCCGCGCTGGAGGTCGTCCAGGACTACAACCGCCGGCCCGAGATTGACGGGATTCTCGTCCAGCTGCCGCTTCCGCCCCAGGTTGACACCGCCCGGGTACTGGACCTGGTGGACCCGAACAAGGACGTGGACGGCTTCCACCCCGAAAACGTGGGTCGGCTCGTTCAGAAGCGTCCGCGCTTCGTCCCCTGCACGCCCGCCGGCATCATGGAACTCCTGGCGCGAAACCAGATACCGGTGGCGGGCCGGCGGGCGGTCGTGGTGGGCCGCAGCGACATCGTGGGCAAGCCCATGGCCCTTCTCCTCACCCACGCGGACGCCACCGTGACCGTTTGTCATTCGAAGACGCGTGACCTTGCGATGGTGACGCGGGAGGCAGACCTGCTGGTGGCGGCCATCGGCCGGGCGGGGCTCCTCCGGGCCGAGCATGTCAAGGCGGGCGCGGTCGTGGTGGACGTGGGGATGAACCGGATCACGGACCCTCGCGAGGCACGCGACCTCCTGGAGGAGGGACGGATGCCCGATTTCGAGCGCAAGGGCTACGCTCTGGTAGGGGACGTGCATTTCCCCTCCGTGGCGGCGGTGGCCTCCGCGCTCACGCCGGTTCCCGGCGGGGTGGGGCCTCTCACCATTGCCCTTCTCATGAAGAACACGCTGGCCTCGGCGGTCCGGCGGCGCTGAGGCCGCGGCGGTTTCCTAGCCATGCTTCGCGTGGGGCTAACGGGAGGGATCGCATGCGGAAAGTCGCATGTGCGCCTGAAGTTGGCCAAGGAGGGCATCGAGACCCTCGATCTGGACGAGGTGGCCCACACCATCACCGCGCAGGGGGGCGAGGGCTACGATGAGGTGATCGAGGCCTTCGGCCCGCGGATCGTCGATGGCGAGGGGCGCCTCGACCGCAAGGCCCTGGGAGCCATCGTCTTCGCCGACCCTTCTGCCCGGGCGCTCCTGAATGCCATCGTCCACCCCAAGGTGCGGGAGGCGGAAGCGCGCTGGGCGGCAGGGGCGGCGGGTCCCTTGGTTGTCTCGGAGGGCGCGCTTCTCGTGGAGGCCGGAGTCCACCTGCGTTTCGACCGTCTGGTGGTGGTGCACTGCAGCCCCGAGGAGCAGCTCCGCCGCCTCCAGGCCCGGGACCGACTTGACCTGGCCTCTGCCCGCGCGCGCCTGGCCTCGCAGATGCCGATCGAGGAGAAGCGGCGCTTCGCCCATTTCGAGGTGGACGCCTCGGGCACCAAGCTGGACATGGACCGGGCGGTGGAGGCGCTCGTCCGCGCACTGGAGGCCGAAGCCTCGGCTACACCGCCCCGTTATGACCTTCCTCCGTCGCGGGCCCTGGGCGGGCTCGTTCATGGGCCGGCCGCGGGCCCGGGTGGCCTCGACCCCCTCGTGGTCCTCGCCGAGATCGCCTCCGCGGGCGGGCTCGAAATGGGGCGGATCGCCTCGCGGCTGATCCCTCCCCCGGCCGGACCTTGGTACCAGGCCGCCCCCCGGCTCGACTCCGGGCCCGGTCCCGAGAGCCTCGCCCTGCCCTTGGTCCTGTGGGCGCTCACGCGAGGCGCTCCTGATCCGCCATTCTTGGCCGCGGCCGCGGCCTCGCTCGCCCGCCTGACCCACCGGGAGCCGGCCGCGATCGCCACCGCGGTTTTTTTCGCCCTGGCCCTCCAGGAGACGGCGGTCGGGGGCGGCTTGCCCAAAGACCTGCCGGACCGGGTCGGGGCCTGGCGAAGCCTGGCCGGCCGCTGGAGCCTCGGGTCTCCCGCCGCCTGGCTGGAGGATGTCCTCGAGGTTGCGCGCCGGCAGCCGAGCGATCCCCAGGCCGCGCGCGCCGCCCTGGGCGGCGGGGGTCCGAGAGCGGACCTGGTGGGTGCGCTCGTCGGTCTCGCGGTGGGGGTGCCGGCGGAAAAAGCGCCCCCGCCCCTGCGCGAGGCCTTGGACCGCCTCTTGCGGATCCGGAACCCTGAGGGCTCCGCCCTCGGAGCGCCGCCCAGCTAGCGCGTGCCCGCGGCGAGGCCGAGCCTCTCCTCCACGAAGGTGTTCCATTCGTGGCAGTGCGGGCACCGCCAGAACATGTC